>DASZEO010000068.1:0-11436 GCA_035940755.1 Allosphingosinicella sp.
ACCGAGGTCGGAATCGAAGCGAGCCGACACGGGCAGGACCTCGGCTGCGCCGAAGCCGACCGGCGCCGGATAGGCGTAGGAATAGAAGAACGGTCCGCCGGGTGCTCCGGCGCCGCCGGGCCAGAAGCCGGCGCTGGAGACTTCGTGGCTATAGGCTTCCCGGGTCACGGCGTCGGGCAGATGCGGGATTCCGCCCGGGTGCAGCGGCGCGGGGCGTCCCGAGAAACGCGTGACGGCGAGGTCAAAGCTTCCCCAAAAGAAATGGACGGGGCTGACCTTGCCGAGAAAGCCGGAGCGGAACAGGCGAAAGACTCGGTCGGCACAGAGCACGGCACCAAGCAGGCGGGCCGCGCTGTCGGGATCGTAGGTGCGCGGCGCGCGGTCTTCGGCAAAAGGGACCGCCGGCTCGATCTCGTTGGGCCGCGGGTGGAGCTGAACGTCGAATCCCGCCTCGGCGAGCAGACGCGTGACCCCGCCATGGAATTGGGCGACCGACATGTCGCGAAGCGGCAGCGTCAGGCGCAGGCGGGAATCCTCGAGCACCAGCAGGTGGTCGACGAGGTCCAACAGGAGCTGGAACGTTCCCGTTCCCGTGTGAATCGGCTCGGTCCTCAGACCGCGCGGGGTCACGTGCAGAGTCAGGTGCCAGCCATGGTTACGCCAGGGCAGCACCGCCGTCGGCACCTTTCCCACCACCTGCGAAAACAAATGCAGCGCGGCGATGGTCGAGCCGTCGCGCTCCGCCGAAAGCGGCGGCCAGGCTGGGACGTGGGCCATGCCCGTAGCTAGACGGCTTCAATCGCTTCGCAAAGTCTTCTAGGGGCGCGGCATGCCGGCCGACACCGATCAGATGAAATCAGCGCTGCTGGCGCGCATCGCGGCTGCGCCGGACCTGCCTTCCGTGGAGGCGGAGCGGGTGGCGGCGCTCGGCAAGCAGGGGGCGGTCACACAGCTTTTGAAGACGCTCGGCGCCATGACGCCAGACCAGCGGCAGAGCGAAGGGCCACGAATCCATGCGCTGCGCGAGGCGGTGACGCAGGCGATCGCGGAGCGGAAAGCCGCGCTCGAGGCAGCCGAGCTGGACCGCAGGCTGGCGACCGAGACGCTCGACATGACGCTGCCCGTCGAGCTCGCGCCGCAGGGCAGCGTCCATCCCGTCAGCCAGGTGATGGACGAGCTCGCCGAGATCTTCGCCGACCTCGGCTTCGCGGTGGCGACCGGGCCGGAGATCGAGGACGACTGGCACAATTTCACCGCCCTCAATTTCCCGCCCGACCATCCGGCCAAGGCGATGCACGACACCTTCTATTTCGAGCGGACCGATGCCTCCGGCCTGCCGATGCTGCTTCGCACCCATACCTCGCCGGTGCAGATCCGGGCGATGCAGGCGCAAGAGCCGCCGATCTACGTGATCGCGCCGGGGCGGACCTACCGCTCCGACAGCGATGCCACGCACACGCCGATGTTCCACCAGATCGAGGGGCTGGTGATCGACCGCGGCATCACGCTCGGCCATCTCAAATGGACGCTGGAGACCTTCCTCAAGGCCTATTTCGAGCGCGACGACATCGTTCTGCGCCTCAGGCCGAGCTATTTCCCCTTCACCGAGCCGTCGGCCGAGGTCGACGTCGGCTACACGATCCAGAACGGCCGCCGCGTGCTCGGCGGTGCCGACCATTGGATGGAGCTGCTCGGATCGGGCATGGTCCACCCGAACGTGCTGCGCAATTGCGGGCTCGATCCCGATGAGTGGCAGGGCTTCGCCTTCGGCTGCGGCATCGACCGGCTGGCGATGCTCAAATACGGCATGGACGATTTGCGGGCCTTCTTCGACGGCGACCTCAGGTGGCTGCGCCACTACGGCTTTGCCGCCCTGGACGTGCCGACGCTGAGCGGAGGCGTGGGCGCATGAAGTTCACCCTGTCCTGGCTGAAGGACCATCTCGAAACCGACGCTGGCGCCGCCGAGATCGCCGAGAAGCTCACGGCGATCGGCCTCGAGGTCGAGAGCGTGGAGAATCCGGCCGAGAAGCTGAAGCCGTTCGTCGTCGCGGAGGTGCTCACCGCCGAGCGCCATCCGCAGGCGGACAAGCTTCAGGTGCTGACCGTCGATGCCGGCACCGGCGAGGCGATCCAGGTCGTGTGCGGAGCGCCCAATGCCCGCGCGGGGCTGAAGGGCGTGTTCGGAGCGCCCGGCGCCTATGTGCCGGGCAGCGACCTGACCTTGAAAGTCGCCGCGATCCGCGGCGTCGAGAGCCGAGGCATGATGTGCTCCGTGCGCGAGCTGGAGCTGGGCGAGGAGCATGACGGCATCATCGAGCTCGCGCCCGACGCGCCGGTGGGGGCGAGCTTCCCCGAATATGCCGGCCTCAACGACGCCGTCTTCGACGTCGCCGTCACCCCGAACCGGCAGGACGCGATGGGCGTTCACGGCATCGCCCGGGACCTCGCCGCCGCCGGCGTGGGGCGGCTGAAGCCCGTCGACATCCCCGAAATCCCGGGCGTCTTCCCCTGCCCCATCGAGATCCGCACTGACGACCCGGAGGGATGTCCGGCTTTTTACGGGCGGGTGATCCGCGGCGTGCGCAACGGGCCTTCCCCCCAATGGCTGCAGCAAAGGCTCAAGGCGGTCGGGCAGCGGCCGATCAGCGCCCTGGTCGACATGACCAACTACATCATGCTGAGCTACGGCCGGCCGCTGCACGTCTACGACCTGGCGAAGCTGCAAGGGGCGCTGGTCGCCCGCCGCGCCCGTGAGGGCGAGCAGGTGCTGGCGCTGAACGGCAAGACCTATGCGCTCGACCCGAGCATGACCGTGATCGCCGACGACGGCGGCGTCCACGACATCGGCGGCATCATGGGCGGCGAGCATAGCGGCGTCACCGAGGCCACCACCGACATCGTCATCGAATGTGCGTATTTCGATCCGTCGCACATCGCCCGCACCGGCCAGAAGCTGGCGCTCGCCTCCGACGCGCGCACCCGATTCGAGCGCGGCGTCGATCCGGCGTTCGTCGAGCCGGGCCTTCAGCTCGCCACCCGAATGGCGCTGGATCTGGCGGGAGGAGAGCCTTCGCAGGTCGTCCGCGCGGGAGCGCCGCCGATGCTCGAGCGGACGATAAGCTACCGCCCCGAACGCTGCCTCGGCCTCGCCGGCATCGACGTTCCGCCGGGCCGCCAGGCCGAGATACTGAGCGCTCTGGGCTTCGAGCCAAGTACCGGAGAAGACTGGCGAATCCGCGTGGCGTCATGGCGCCGCGACGTGGAAGGGCCCGCCGATATCGTCGAGGAGATCGCGCGGATCGAAGGCTTCGACAAAGTCCCCTCGACCCCGCTGCCGCGGGCGCCCGGCGTCGCGAGGCCCACGGCGACGGCCGAGCAGCTGGTCGAGCGAAAGGTCCGCCGCGCGGCGGCGGCGCGCGGGCTGAACGAGGCGGTGACGTGGAGCTTCATCGCGCCGGCCGAGGCGGACGCGTTCGGCGGCTCCGCCTGGCGCCTCGCCAACCCGATCAGCGCGGACATGAGCGCGATGCGCCCCTCGCTGCTCCCCGGCCTACTCGCCGCCGCCGGCCGGAACATGGCCCGCGGCGCCTCCAGCGTGCGGCTGTTCGAGGTGGGGCGGCGCTACCTCGAGGAGTCCGAGCGGCCGACGCTCGGCCTGGTCCTCGCCGGGGACCGCGCCGGGCGGCACTGGCGCAGCGGCAAGGCGCAGCCCTTCGACGCTTATGACGCCAAGGCCGAAACGCTCGCGATTCTGGCCGCAGCGGGCGCGCCGGCCGACAATCTGCAGGTGCTGGGCGGCGCCTCCGCCGCCTTTCATCCCGGCCGGTCCGGCCGCCTCAGCCTTGGGCCGAAGACGGTGCTGGCCGAGTTCGGGATGCTCCACCCGCGATTGCTCAAGGCGTTCGACCTCGACGCGCCGGTGGCAGCCGCCGAGATCTTCCTCGACTCGCTGCCGAAGAAGCGCGGCGGCACGGGCCACATGCGAAGCGCCTACGCGCCGCCGCCGCTGCAGGCGGTGAAGCGCGACTTCGCCTTTCTGGTCCCCGCCGAGCTGCCCGCCGACCAGCTGCTGCGGGCCGTGCGCGGCGCCGACAAGACGGCGATTACCGGCGTCAGCCTGTTCGACCTGTTCACCGGCGCAGGCGTGCCGGAGGGTCAAAAATCGCTCGCCGTCGAAGTGACTCTGCAGCCGGCCGACAAGAGCTTCACCGACCAGGATCTCAAGACGGTCTCCGAGCGCATCGTCGCCGCCGCCGCCAAACTCGGTGCAAGCCTGAGAGCCTGAAATGGCACGCGGCGAGGCCGTCCGCGAGGCGTTCCGCGAGCAGGCGCGCTGGTGCGAGCGGCTCGGCTCCCCGTTCACGGCGCGCCTCTGCGCGGCCCTCGCCGAAACGCTCGACCCCGGTACGCCACTCGGCGCGCGCGTGCTCGACTGGCCGGGCGAACCGATGCGCGACGCCCTGGCGCTGCGGCTGTGCGGCGGCCTCCACGCGCTGGGCCGGGCCGGCCAAGCGCCGGACCTCGCCCCCCTTTACCCGCCGGGGCCGCCGCCGTCCGACGAGGCGCTGCTCGCCGCCCTCTGGCGGACGCTGGCGGAGCAGGCGGCGGCGCTCGATACCTGGCTGGACGGCGCGCCGCAGACGAACGAGGTCGGCCGCTCGGCGGTGCTGATGAGCGGCCTGCTCGTCGTCGCCGACCGGTTTCGCCTGCCGCTGCGGCTGTTCGAGCTTGGCGCCAGCGCTGGGCTCAACCTCCAGCTCGACCGCTACGGCTACGACCTTGGCGGCCTGCGCGCCGGCGACCCGCAGTCGCCGGTGCAGCTTGCGCCTGAATGGAAGGGCGCGGCGCCGCCGCAGGCGGCGGTGCGCATCGCCGCTCGATCGGGCGTGGATCTCAATCCGGTCGACCCAGTGGCGCAGCGCGAACGGCTGCTCGCTTATGTCTGGCCCGACCAGCACCGCCGGCTGGCCCAGCTCGAAGCCGCGCTCGACCTCGCCGCGGCCGATCCGCCCCAAGTCGACGAAGCCGATGCTGCCGACTGGCTCGAGGCGCGGCTGAGAGTCGAGCCCGAGCCGGGCGTGTGCCGGGTGGTGCTCCACTCCGTCGCCTATCAATACTTCCCCCCTGAGTCGCGACGGCGCATCCGGGCGCGCCTCGAGGCGGCGGGCGCCGCGGCGCAGCCCGACGCGGCGCTAGCCTGGCTGCGCTTCGAGATGGTTGCGGGCGAGGCGCAGTTCAGCCTTCGCCTGCGCACCTGGCCCGGCGAGGAACGGCTGCTCGCCTGGTCGCACCCGCACGGCAATTGGGTCGAGTGGCTGGCTTAGGCGCCAGCCGCCGCCGCGCTACTGGGTCTGGACCAACTCGTCCGCGACCTTCCAACGGCCGTCGAGCCAGGCGACGATCTCGAGTGCCGCCGGGTGGTCGAAGGCCGCGTAGCGCTCGCGCAGCAGGGTGCGCCGGTCCCCCAGCCGGTCGAGGCCGCGATCCTGCAGCAGCAGCAGGTCGCGCCGCACCCGCTCGGCGAGCGCCTCGCCGAGCACCGCCTTCGCCGCACGGTGAAACGCGGCGCCATATTCGTAAGCCTCGCCGAGGTCGTACCTCTCCGCCAGGGTCAGTGCCGGGATACGGCTCAGCAGCGGCTGGGAGGCCAGGTTGATGCCGTGGGCGGCGACACAGGGGCCGATCGACGCAGGGCGGCCGCTAAAGGCGCGCAGGTGGAGGTGCTGCGACATCCGCGCGCCATCATTGACCGGGTAATTGTCCCACAGGAACGGCTTGCGTCCGATCGCCTCGGCCACCCGCTTGAGGTGTCCGACGCTATATTCCCGGCTCACCACCTCCTCGCCCGTCCACATGATCGCGACCGCGGGGTCCAGGAGGCGGCCCAGCCGCTCCAAATAAGAGGCTGGGCGCGGCCCGAACGCCGCGTCGAGCACAGGATCGTCGGAATAATAGCTGGGGCAGCAGAGGATCCGCGTCGCCGAGCTTCGCTCCGCCGCGAAATGAACGATTTCCGCCTGCCGTTCGGCGAGATCGGGAACGTCCCCGCGCATGTCGTCGAACAGGATGGCCAGGTCGTCCGCACCGATGCGGTCTAGAGCCTCCACTTTCGTCGCGAGCCGCGCCTGCCAGTCCTGCTCGGGGTGGAGATAGAGCTCGAAGGGGCTGAGGCCGATGCCCAGGCGCATCCCTGCGGCCCGGCAGACGGCAGCAAGGCTCGCCAGCTCCACCTCCTCGGCCGGCGGATGCGGCTCCTGCCATCGCCGCCGCAGCCAGGCGTCCGCCTTGGGCGCATAGAGATAGAATACGTAGCCGTGCGGCGCGAGGAATCGCACCGCGTCGGCCCGCTCCTCCCAACTCCAGGGAAGGCCGAAAAAGCCTTCGATCAGCCCCAGCTCCGGAATCACGCCGCCGGCTCCAGCGCATTGATGGCGGCATGCACCTTCGCCTCGATCTCGGCGCGCGGCAGTCCGGGCGGCAGCGCAGGCTCCAACCGCATCGTTACGAGTCCCGGCAGTTTCACGAAGCGGTGGCGCGGCCACAGCCTGCCGCTGTCGACGGCCACCGGCACGACCGGCAGTTTGAGGGCCCGATAAAGGCCGGCGAAGCCGGGCTGGAGCGGAGGCTGCTGCCCGGGCGGAACTCGCGTCCCCTCGGGGAAGATGACGATCGGACGCCCCTCGGCGATGGCCGCTTCGGCGGCGCGCATCATGCGTCGAAGCGCCGCGGCCCCGCCCGACCGATCGACCGGGATGACGCCATAGCGCCGCACCACCCAGCCCCACAGCGGGATTTCGATCAGCTCGCGCTTTAGAACCACCGCGGGCTCGTTCAGAAGCAGGATGATCTCCAGGGTCTCGAACATCGACTGGTGCTTGACCGCCACCAGCGCGGTCCCGGCCGGAACTTCGCCCTCGACCCGGCCGCGGATGCCGAGCAGGCGGGCGGCGCACCAGCGGTGGACGCGCGCCCAGCCGTGGGTCCAGCCGCGGATCGCGCGGGTCCCCAACAGGCTGATCGGAAAGGACAGGAGGACGGCGAAGACGGTCCAGCCGTAGAAGATGAGCGCGTACAGCGCCGACCTGACGAAGGCCATCAAATGCCGATCAGGTCGGCGGCGCGGCCGAGCAAATATTTGTTATATTCCAGGAAGATCGCTTCGAAATCGGGGCTTGTCGGCACCGCGTCGGCAACGATCGCCAGCCGGTCGCCGACGCGCTTGCGAAGCTCGTAGCGGGCGCGCGGCATGTGCAGGTCGTTGGTGACGAGCCGGATCGAGCGGACCCGCCGCCCCTCCACCCAGCGCGCAACCTCGTCGGCGTTGGAGCGCGTGTCGAAGGATTCGCGCCCGAGGGTGATGCAGCATTCGAATATCCGCGGATCGAGGTGGTACGCCGCGGCCAGCTCGGTCGGCTTGACGGTACGTTCGACGCCCGAGATCAGCATGCGCGGGCTAAGGCCGCGGCGGAGAATGTCGAAGCCGCGCTCGAGCCGCCCGCTTCCGCCGGTCAGCACGACCACCGCGTCGGTGCGCTGCTCGCCGCCCGGCCGCGGAAGCATCACCGCGAAGACGGCATAGCCGAGCACGTAGAGCAGCAGCCACAGCATCATCCCACGGATGATGAAGCGGATCACAGCAGCCGCCCCAGCGCCCGAAGGATCGTCAGCCGCGCCACCAGCATGGCGAGAAGGACGCCGAATGCGGGGAGCGCCACCAGCACCACCCACCCCTCCGGCGGGATCGTCGCCGAGCCGAGCAGCTCCGAGCCCAGGGCCGAGACCCGGTCAGCCAGGGCGATCAGCACGATGCCCGCAATGATGAAGCCGACCAGGCCGCCGAACAGCGCGTCGAGCGCGATCCGCCGCTGGAACAGCCGCGCGACCTGGACGTCGGTGGCGCCCATCAGGTGAAGGATCTCGATCGTGCTTCGGTGCGTGTCGAGCGCTGCGCGGGCGGCGAGGACCACCGTCGCGGCGGTCGCCCCGACCATCAGCAGGACCAGGCCGGCTGCCAGCCATTTGAGGGCGCCGATCAGGCTTGCGAGCGGCGCCAGCCACTGGGCGTTGTCGTCGACCCGAGCCGCCGGCGCCGCCGCCGCCACCGCCGCGCGCAGCCGGTCCAGCTGGGCGCGTCCCTCAGCCGTCAGGTCCACGTCGATCAGGGCAGGCACGGGCAGGTCGCTCTCGACGCCACCGGGTCCGATCCACGGCTCCAGCAGCGCCTGGATCTCGGCTTCCGGCACCGGATGCACAGCCGTCACTCCGGGGAGCGGCCGGATCGCCGCGGCGGCCGCCTCGGCCTGCCGAGCGCGCAGCTGCGGGTTCGCCTCGAGGATCTGGATCGTCACCCGGCTGCCGATCTGGTCGGTGAGGCGCGAGGCGGCCCCTGCGAGCCCCAGCCCGGCGGCGGCGGCCAGCACGGTCAGGAACATCATGATTGCGATCACCCACGGCATGGGTCCGGCGAGGCGCCCTTCCGGGAGCAGCCCGCGCTCGGCCTTGCCGAAGCGGCGAACGCCGCCCTTCACGCCTCCGGCCTCTTCGGTGGGTGCCTGAGCGCACCGGTCGGATCGGCGATCTGCCCGCGGTCGAGGCGCAGCATCTCGGCGCGCTGAATACGCGCAAGCAGGTGAAGGTCGTGGGTGGCGACGATCACCGTCGTTCCGAGCTTGTTGAGGCTGTCAAACAGATGGAGAAGGCGTAGCGCCATCTCGGGATCGACATTGCCGGTCGGCTCGTCGGCGACGAGGAGCTCCGGGCGACCGATCACCGCACGCGCAATCGCGACGCGCTGCTGCTCGCCGCCGGACAGGGTCGCGGGGCGCGCCGTCGCCCGGTCGGCAAGGCCAACCCAGGAGAGCATCTCGCGCACCGGCGTCTCGAGATCATGCTCCTCGACGCCGGCGACGCGCAGCGGCAGCGCGACATTGTCGAAGGCCGACAGGTGCGACACCAGCCGGAATTCCTGGAAGACGACGCCGATCCGACGGCGAAAGCCGGGCATTCGCGAGCGCGGCATGGTCACGATGTCCTCGCCGAAGAGTCGGATCAGCCCGCGGCTGGGCCGAAGCGCCAGATACAGCAGCTTCAGGAGCGACGTCTTGCCCGCGCCGGACGGGCCGGTGAGAAAGTAGAAGCCGCCCTCCTTGAGCGAGAAACTAAGGTCCGACAGCGTCTCGGCGCCGGTGCCGTAGCGCAGCCCGACATTTTCGAACTGGACGATTGACCCGCTCGTACTCAGACGCCGCCTCCCGCCGCTCCTCGGCCCGGCAGCCATCGCATGGCCGCGCCGGTCGCTTCAAGCGTCTCGGAAAGCGGGGCGATTCCGGCATTTGCTTGCGCCGCCGGCCCTCGCCATGCTTAGGCTCGCCCAGCACAGCTGCGGGGCGCGCGTATCGATGATCCTCACCTGTCCATCCTGCCAGACCCGCTATGTGGTACCCGACAGCGCCATCGGACCGGCAGGCCGAAAGGTGCGCTGTGCCGGCTGCCGCCGAAGCTGGTTTCAAGAGCCCGCCAATGCGCCGGCTCCGGCGCCCGTCCCGCCCGCTTTCGCCGCGCCCGTCCAGCGCGAGGCGCCGGTCGACCGGCGCGAGGCGGCCCCTCCGCCGCCGGCCGAGCCGATGGAGGCCTACCCCGATGGGCCGCCGTTCCGGCCGAGGCGCAATCCGGCCAAGCTGTGGACCATCGCCGCAGTAGTCGCGGCAGCGCTGATGACGGCGGGGATTCTGGCGGTGCAATATTTCGGGCTGCCGAAGTTCGGGGAGCGCATCATCCCGGTCCAGGCGGCCGACGCGCTCGACCTCAACGGCACCGCCATCCCGCGACGGCTCGCCAGCGGGAACGAGCTGCTCGAGGTGCGCGGCGAGATCGTCAACCGCACGGACGAGGTGCAGCGCGTGCCGCAGATCAGGGCGGAGCTCAAGGATTCACAGAACCGCGTCGTCTATACCTGGTCCATCGCGCCGCCGGTGCGCGAGCTCCAGCCGCGCGGGCGGGTCGCGTTCAACAGCGCCAATGTCGACGTGCCGCGCGGCGGGCGAGTGCTCAGCCTGACGTTCGGCTCGGTCTCCTAAGCACCCAGGCCAGCCTTCCGAACTGGAGCAGGCCGCAGACCAGCATGCCGAGCCCCGCCGCGTAAGCGAGGCCGTCCGGGCCGGCGCCGGAGCGGACCAGCAGCCAGCCGAGGCCACCCGTGACGCCGAAGAAGCCGATGATGCCGTTGATCCCGGCCCAGACCTGCTCTCCAAGTGAGCGCAGGGCGGCGCCGAACACATATTGAAGCCCGTCGAAAACCAGGAACGCGCCCATGATCGCCAGCATCGAGGCGGCGAGCGCGAGCACCTCAGGATCGTCGGAGAAAGGCAGCACCCACGATCGCGCGCCCACGACGAGCAGGATCGATAGCAGGGTAAGCACGATCGAGCTGAGGCCGCCGGCGATCAGCGCGCGAGGCCAGGCGGCTTCGCGCTCGCCGGCGCCGATCGCGTTGCCGACCCGAACTCCGGCGGCCGAGCCGAACCCCATTGAAAGAGCGAAAGCGAGGTTGTGGATCGAGAGCATGGCCTGGAAAGCGCCCGCGGGCGCATTGCCGAGTTGGGTCGAGAGCACCATCAGCCAGGCGAACCCGGCGAGCTCGAGCGAGGCGCCGATGGCCGGTACGAGGCCGAACCAGGCAAGATCCGGCACTCCCGCCGCCGCCCGGCGGATCGCGGCGGCGCTGAAATCTCGCACCCGCCGCTCCTGCGCGCGCGGCAGCCGCCAGATCAGCAGGCCCATGGCCGCCGCGCCGATCCAGGAGACGGTGGCGGTGGCGAGCGCCGCTCCGACCGCGCCCATCGCCGGCAGGCCCAGGTGACCGCCGACCCAAGCCCAGGCCAGGACGGCGTTGAGCGGAAGCATGGCGAGGTTGACCGCCATCACCCGCCGCGGCCGGCTGATCCCCTCGAGGAAATAGGAGCAGGCGGCGAGCAGCAGCTGGGCGGGGAAGGCGAGCGCCATCGCCTTCACCACCGCCGCGCCGGACGCGAGCAGGGTCGACTCAATTCCGACCACGCGGAGCAGCGGATAGGCCCAAAGTCCCATCACTGCCGCCGTCGCCGCGCCGATCGCAAGACCGAGCGCCAGGCCGGAGCGGAAGATGTCGCCGGTCTCCGACAGCCGGCCGCCGCCGTCGGCCCGCGCGGCGAAGACGAGCACGCCCGAAAGCCCGGAAAAGCCCATGACGATGGCGATGAAGGTGAGCGTCCGGCTGGCGGCGAGCGCGGCGAGCTGGTCGGTGCCGTAATGGCCGACCACCGCGACGTCGATGATGTGCATCAGCGTCCAGTTGAGGCTGGTCAGCATGATCGGCCAGGCCAGGCCGATGATCCGCCTCGCCTCGGCCGCGGTTTCTGCCCGGTTGTAGCGCATCGCCGCCGCCGATAGACGCTCG
>DASZEO010000069.1:0-6549 GCA_035940755.1 Allosphingosinicella sp.
GCGCCTTGCCGAGCGCGTAGGCGCCGACCAGGATGCAGCGCTCCGGATTGTCGTGCAGGCGCAACAGCAAGCGGTCGACCTCCTCCGCCGTCGCGGGGTGGCGGAACACCGGCAGCCCGAAGGTCGCTTCGGTGATGAAGATGTCGCACGGCACCGGCTCGAAGGGCGCGCAGGTGGGGTCCGGCCGGCGCTTGTAATCGCCCGAGACCACGATTCGCTCGCCGCCATGCTCCAGCACGATCTGCGCCGAGCCGAGGACGTGGCCGGCGGGGACGAAGGTGACGTCGACCTCTCCCATCCGCACCACCTCGCCATATTGCGCCGGCTGCCCCGCCTGCGGGCCGTATCGGCACTCCATGATCGCCAGCGTCTCCGGCGTCGCCAGCACGCTTCCATGGCCGCCGCGGGCATGATCGCCGTGGCCGTGAGTGACCAGCGCGCGCGGCTTGGGCTGGGCCGGGTCGATCCACGCATCGGCGGGACGCACGTAAATGCCTTCGGAAAAAGGCTCGATCCAGGAACCGAGACGGGCCATGGGAGCTATATGGCGAAGGGGGCGGCCCCGGCCAAGCGGCGCGGCGGGATCGGAAAGGAGCCGAGAGATGGACTTTGGTGGTCTCAACTGGTCGATGCTGACGATCGTCGGCGCCGCGATCCTCGCCGTCGTCATCGCCTTCGCCGCGCTCCGCAACCGAAGCTCGCGCGGCCGCATCCGCGAGAGCGAGGAGGCGACTCGACGCGCCTATGATGCCGAGGAGCGCGACCGGACGGACTGAGGCGGCGATCCACAGCGTGGAGCCGCTGCCGGAGCCGATCGCCGGCTGGTTTGCGGCCAGAGGCTGGCAGGTGCGCCGCCACCAGCGCGAGATGCTGGCCGCGGCGCGCGAAGGGCGTAGCGCGCTGCTGATCGCCCCGACGGGCGCCGGCAAGACGCTGGCCGGGTTTCTTCCCAGCCTGGTCGAGCTGGTCGAGCGGCCGACCGAAGGGCTCCACACGCTCTATATCTCGCCGCTCAAGGCGCTCGCCGTGGACGTGCAGCGCAACCTGCTCGATCCGGTGCGGGAGATGGACCTCGCCGTGCGGGTCGAGACCCGCACCGGCGACACGCCGTCCGACCGCAAGGCGCGCCAGCGCGTCCGGCCGCCGCAGATGCTGCTGACGACGCCGGAGTCACTGAGCCTGCTGCTGAGTCACGAGGACAGCGCTACTTTGTTCTCCGGCCTGAGCACCGTCGTCATCGACGAGATCCACTCCTTCGCCACCACCAAGCGCGGCGACCTGCTCAGCCTGGCGCTCGCGCGGCTGCAGCGGATCGCGCCGCGCCTGCGCCGCGTCGGCCTCTCGGCGACGGTGGCGGACGCCGAGGCCTATCAGGGCTGGCTGGCGCCGCACGCCGACGTCGAGGCGGTGCGGCTGGTCCGCGGCGATCCGGGCGCCGAGCCGCACATCGCGATCATGCTGCCCGAAGACGAACGGGTGCCCTGGTACGGCCATAGCGGCCGCTGGGCGGCCGAGCGGGTGATGCGCGAGATCGAGCGCCACAAGACGACGCTCGTTTTCTGCAACACGCGCGGGCTCGCCGAGCTGATCTTCCAGGATCTGTGGACCGTCAACGAGGATGCCCTGCCGATCGGCATCCATCACGGCAGCCTCGCCGTCGAGGCTCGCCGCAAGGTGGAGGCGGCAATCGCTTCGGGGCGGCTTCGCGCTCTGGTCTGCACGGCGAGCCTCGATCTCGGCGTCGACTGGGGCGACGTGGACCTGGTCGTGCAGATGGGCGCGCCGAAAGGCTCGTCGCGCCTGCTGCAGCGGATCGGGCGCGACACTCACCGGCTGGACCAGCCTTCGGAAGGGGTGCTCGTCCCGGGCAATCGCTTCGAATATCTGGAGGCGCGCGCGGCACTCGATGCGATCGACGAGCGCGAGCTCGACCAGGAGCATTTCCGGCCCGGCGCCCTCGACGTGCTCGCCCAGCACGTCATGGCCCTCGCCTGCGCCGGACCGTTCCGCGAGGACGAACTGCTGGCGGAGGTGCGTGCGGCGGCGCCCTATGCGGGCTTGGATGCGGAGACGTTCGGACGAATTCTGCTCTTCATAGAGAGCGGCGGGTACGCGCTTCGCGCCTACGACCGCTTCAAGCGCCTGAAGCGCGACGAGGACGGGACGTGGCGGGTCTCCCACCCGCGCTTCGTCGACCAGCACCGGATGAACGCGGGCATCATCGTCGAGGCGCCGTTGCTCGACGTCCGCTTCCGCAACGGCCGAAGGCTCGGCACCGTGGAAGACTATTTCGCGAACACGTTAAGCGTCGGCGACACCTTCCATTTCGCCGGGCTGACGCTCGAGATCGAGCGGATGTCGGGGACGGAGATCATCGTCCACGCCACCAGCAAATCCGCGCGCATCCCCGCTTATGTCGGGACGCGCATGGCGATGACCACGCATCTCGCCGACCGGGTCCGCCGCTTCCTCGCAGACGGGGAAGAGTGGCGGCGCTTTCCCGACGACGTGCGCGAATGGCTCGAGGCGCAGGCGTATCGCTCGGTGCTTCCGCAGCCCGAGCAGCTGCTGGTCGAGACCTTCCCGCACGAAGGGCGCCACTACATGGTCGCCTACAGCTTCGAAGGCTGGAACGCACACCAGTCGCTCGGCATGCTGATCACCCGGCGGATGGAGGCGGCCGGGCTCAAGCCGCTCGGCTTCGTTTCCAACGACTATGCGCTCGCCTGCTACGGGCTGGAGCCGATCGACGATCCCGCCACGCTGCTGAGCGCCGACCTGCTCGAGGACGAGTTCGTCCAGTGGGTGCAGGGCTCGAACCTGCTTCGCCGCGCGTTTCGCGAAGTGGCGGTAATCGGCGGCCTCGTCGAGCGCCAGCATCCGGGCCGCCGCAAGACCGGCCGCCAGGTCACCTTCTCGACCGACCTTATCTACGACGTGCTGCGGCGCTACGAGCCCGACCACCTGCTGCTTCGCGCCGCCTGGGACGACGCCAGGACCCGCCTCACCGACGTGCGCCGCCTCGCCTCGCTGCTCGACCGCGCGGTGGGCACGATGCTCCATGTGGCGCTCGATCGCATCACGCCGATGGCGGTGCCGGTGCTGATCATGATCGGCCGCGAGCTGATGCCGCCCGGCGCTGCGGAGGACGAGCTGCTGATCCAGGCCGAGTCGCTCGCCCAGGAGGCGATGCGGACCGACTGAGGGTCAGGGAATGTCCGCGCCCGGCAGCAGCGGCGACCAATTCAGATCATGACTCGCAAACAGGTGAAGCAATCCGTCGAGACGGCCGGCCCCGTCGAAGACGGCCGCTCCCGCAACGATATCGAAGGAGGCCGAATCTCCGCCGTGGCGCTCGGGCGGCAGACCTCTAGCCGCGGCAATCGCGTCGAGCAGAGAGTTGAAGTCGGCGCCCGCCAGTGTTTCTTCGGCCGCCGCTCCATTCCCCGATTGGTCTGCCGCCATCATCTCCGGGGCTTGGCTAAACAGCGTCTGCCCCGTGCTCTGGAGGCTATCGTCCTTGGCTGTGAGCTGCTCAGGCAGCATCGCGGAGATGGCCGCGAAATAATCGTGCATCTGCGCAACGACCTGCGGAAGGTTAGCCAAACTCATCTGAACAGCCTCCACCCCTTAATCGGCTTTGGGGTGATAGCCTAAGAAAGGTCGTAATTCCAGACACCTTTCGGCACAGGATCAGCCGCCGATCGGCAGCTTGAGCCGGGCGAGCAGCCCGCCGAGATCCTCGCTTTCCTCGAGCTCGATCGAGCCGTGATAGATTTGGGCCACGTCGCGCACGATCGCGAGGCCCAGGCCGGTGCCGGGCTTGCCGGTGTCGAGCCGGGCGCCGCGGTCGAAGATCGACACCCGCTCCGCCTCAGGTATTCCGGCGCCGTCGTCCTCGACCTCGATCTCGACGCAAGCGGGCGTGTTCTTCACCGTGACGAAGACCCGGCCATTGCCGTATTTGGCGGCATTCTCGATGAGATTGCCGAGCATCTCATCGAGGTCCTGCCGCTCGACCCGCACGGCTGCCTTCTTGTCGCCGGCCACATCGACCGTGACGTTCTCGTAGAGGCGGGTGACCGCCCGCTCGACCGCCTCGAGTGCCGGCCACACCAGCGCCCGCGCCTGGGCGCTCGAACGCCGGCCGATGGCACGGGCGCGAGCGAGGTGGTGGTCGACCTGGCGGCGCATGGTGGTCGCTTCCCGACACACGGTGTCCGCGAGGTCGGGGCTCTGCGCGGTGGCCGCGTTGGTGATGACCGTGAGCGGCGTCTTCAGCGCATGGGCGAGGTTGCCGGCATGGCGCCGCGCTTCTTCCGCCTGGGTCTCGTTATGCTCGAGAAGGGCGTTCAGCTCCTCGATCAGCGGCTCGATCTCGCGCGGCAGCCGCTCCTCGATCCGCGACTTCTGGCCCGAGCGGATTGCCACGATAGCGCGTCGGACGCGCCGGAGCGGCCACAGCCCGTAAATCGCCTGGAGCGCGGCGAGCATCACCAGCCCGACGCCGAGGATGCCGAACGAGCGCACCAGCGTCTGGCGCAGCACGCTGATCTGCTCGTCGAGTATGTCGCGGCCCTGAGCGACCTGGAATCGCCAACTCACCGGCGAGCCGGGCAGCCGAACGTCGCGCTCGGCGATGCGAAGACGCTCCATCGGGAATTCGTCGCTGTTGAAGAAGTGGATCTCGTTGTCGTGGTGCGGGCGCCCCACCGACAGCCGCCGGTCCCACAGGGAGCGCGAAGGGAAGGGATCGAAGCCTTCGCCGCTGATCTGGTAATAGAGGCCGGAATAAGGCTCCAGGAAGCGCTGGTCCGCGGGCGGGCGGTTGAACAGCACCTCCCCCTCGGGACCGATTTCGGACGACGCGATCATCGCCGTTAGGACATAGTCGAGCTGCGAGTCGAAATTGTCGGTGATCGCCGAGACGAGGATGCGGTCGAGCGCATAGCCGCCGCCGCCGAGCAGGAGCGCGATCCAGAACGCCGCCACGACGATCATGCGCCGGGTCAGCGAGCGCCGCCGAGTCGCTGCCGGGCGCGTCCTCAAGAGGCGGGGAAGCTTCATGGCGATACCGTCACTCCCGCGCGAGGGAATGGCGCCGCGGGCATGAACGCCCGCTTAGCTCTTCGGTTCTTCGAGCGAATAGCCGAGGCCGCGGATGGTGGTGATCACGTCGGGGCCGAGCTTCTTGCGGATCCGCGTGACGAAGACTTCGATGGTGTTCGAATCGCGGTCGAAATCCTGGTCGTAAATGTGCTCGATCAGCTCGGTGCGGGAGACCACCTTGCCCTTGTGGTGCATGAGGTAGGAGAGGAGCTTGTACTCCTGCGCCGTCAGCTTCACCGGCTCGCCGTCGAGGGTGACCTTGCCCGAGCGCGTGTCCAGCCGAACGTCGCCCGCGGTGAGCTCGGAACTGGCATTGCCCGAAGCGCGGCGGATGAGGGCGCGAAGGCGCGCGATCAGCTCTTCGGTCTGGAACGGCTTGGCGAGATAATCGTCCGCGCCGGCGTCGAGCCCCGCAACTTTGTCCGACCAGCTGTCACGCGCCGTCAGCACCAGCACCGGCACCTTGATCCCTTCCTTGCGCCAGCGGTCGAGCACCGTCAGGCCGTCGATCTCGGGAAGGCCTAGGTCCAGGATGATCGCGTCATAGCTTTCGGTAGACCCGAGATAATGGCCGTCCTCGCCGTTGGCGGCATGATCGACGGCATAGCCCGCGCCCTCCAGGGTGGCCCGCAGCTGTCGGCTGAGATTGGGTTCGTCCTCGACGATCAGGACCCGCATCATCTTCCCCTTCGCATAGCCGCGGCGCCGCTCCAATCGGCCCGCCGGGCAAATTGTTCCGGCAGAGATATGGGAATAGCAGCGCCGTTACGCCAGCGCCACGTCTTGAGGCGGTTACTGCCGCCCGACGATGCGGCCGGTGCGGGCGTCGACGTCGATCCAGATGACTTCGGCCCCGCGCATATATTTGAGCCGATAGATGACGCCGTCGAACTCGGCGCCGATGAATTCCGCGCCCGGGACGCGAATTCGCGACCGGATCGTCGGCAGCGGCAGTATCCGCCCCTGCTGGGCCGCACGGTAGGCGGCGTCCTGCTCGCGCATCTGCAGCGCCGTGCCTCCGGCGGGGACCGCCGTTGCGCCGAGGCCGGCAAGGGCTAGCAGGATGACGATACGCATCGGAACAAACTCAGCTTTTTCCGGTGAAGATGGCAAGCGTGAATAGCAGTGCGCATTGAATAGGCCATGAATGCGGCTGTAGGTTGTGCTTCAGGCTTGCCAGCGCCACCGAGGCGGACGCCGCCCGCTGCCGCACCGCGCCTCGGCGGCGGCTGGCGCAAGGGCACCGAAGCCGCCGCTGCGACGTTGTGGAATCATGTCGAGCAACAAGCCGCCCGAGACTCGAGCGCACGACGCGCTGATGGACGCGGACGCCGCCGCCCTGGAAGCTGTCCGCCCCTATCGCGACTCCAAGGGCGTCGAGGCGCTCTCCTGGTACGCCAAGCTCGGCGACCAGCCGCAGATGCTGACCCTGTCCGGCGC
>DASZEO010000070.1:0-17463 GCA_035940755.1 Allosphingosinicella sp.
GCTGTCCGCGCCGGTGACGGTGAGGCCGGCGCTGGTCGAGACGCTGAGCTTGCCGCTGGCAATCGACAAAGTCACCTTGAGCGAGTCGCTGCCCGCGTCGGCGTCGGAGACCGACACGCCGGTGATCGCGACGGCGGTATCTTCGTCGCCGCTGGCGCTGGCCGGAACGGTCAGGACCGGGGCCTGATTGGGCAGGATGAAGCCGAGATCCAGCGTCGTGTTGGTGTCGCTGCCGGGCGCGCTCGGGAACGGCCCTTCCTGGTTGAAATTGAGGTCGATCGCCTTGGTGGCGGTGCTGCCGTCATAGGCCACGACGCTGTTGTCGTCGCCGTCCGTATTGTCGTCGGGATCGGCGTTTCCGGGCGCGGTGACGAGGTCCTCGAGCGGCTTGGTGGCATCGAAGTTCGCCGAGTCGACGCTGACAATGTAATGGCCCTCGGCGAGGTTGGTGAAGCTGTAGTCGCCGTTGGCGTCGGTGGTCGCGGTGGCGCCCGCGACGACGGTGTCGCCCGAATCGAGGACGTTGTCGTTGTTCACGTCCTTGTAGAGCGTCAGCTTGACGCCCTGGACGCCCTCGCCGGCGGTGAAGGCATTGTCGTTGTTGCTGTCGATGAAGACGGTGCCGCCGAGCGTGAGCGTGTCCACGACGAGATTCTCGCCGCTGCTGACGCCGTCCGGGAAATTGTCGCTGTCGGCGGTCGAGGTATTGGTGAAGGGCGTTCCGATCAGCTCGTTGAAATAGCTGTTGACGGTGGAGGTGTAGGTGACCTTCACCCCCTTGCCGGCCGGCAGCACGCCGATGGTGGGGCTCAGCGCCAGGTAGGATTCGTGGCCGTCATGGCTCATGTCGGCGTTGACGAGGTCGTCTGCCGCCGGCAGCCGCCGCTCGCCGAGCCGGGCATAGCCGTACATCAGCTCGTCGGCCTCGTTGGTGTTGTAGAGGTCGGCGAGCCCGACCTGGTGGCCAAGCTCGTGCATCAGCACGGTGAGCAGGTCCATCTTGCCTTCGGCCGGGCCGCCCACGTCCGCGGTGAGGCGGGTGCCGGCGCCGGCATATTCACCGTCCTCGCCCGGCGTCGAATCGACGAACCAGCCGTGGCCGGCGCCGTCGGAATCGATCATCACCGATCCGTCGGTGCTGGTGCCGAGATAGGCGCCGCTCATGTCGGCGACGGTGAAGGCGGTGGCGCGCATCGCCGCCAGCTGCTCGCTGGTCGCTCCGGCCGCGGCCCAGCGGTCGATCGCCGCCTGGACGAGGGTGTCGAGCTCGGCTTGGGTCAGCGGCGCCGGGGCGAGCGGCGGCGTCGGATCGCCCGAAGGCGCCGGGCCGGTGCCGCCGGTGCCCCCGTCGCTGCCGGTGCCGGTGCCCGTGCCCGTGCCGGTGCCCGTGCCCGGCGAGGTATCGGGAACCGGCCCGCTCTGCGGGGTCGGATCGACATAGGGCGCAGGCGCCTGCTCGGGCTGCACGATCGCCGTGGGTCCGTCGAGAATCGCGCCGGTCGGCAGATCGGTGTTGGAGCCGGTCTGCGCCGTCTGAAGCGTGCCCGGGTCCATCCGCGCGTCGGGCGCCCACACCGTCTCGGTCGTGTCGCTGGTCAGCGGCGCGTCGTCGTTGGTGAGATTGTTGCCGCGGCCGGTGATGTAGCTGCGGATCGAAGTATTGTTGCCGCCGTAGAAGGAGCCGTCGACGCCATTGTAGCCCGGGAATTCGAATTTGGCCTGGGAGCCCGCGACCTGGTCGAAGAAGACCGGCGCGTAGGCGTTCTTGGTGCCGGCGATGCTGATAGTAGTGTTGTTGTTGATGTCGAGCCGCGCAATGCTGAAGTCGTCCACGGCGCCCGGCTGGTACGCGCCGCCCACCTGCGCCAGCAGCCCGGCGATCGAGTTCTGGACGTTGTCGCCCATCTCGCTGATCGTGTTGTTGTTGATCGTCGCTTCGATGACGGCGTTGTTCCCGGCGGTGCTGCCGTTGGCGGCACGGACGAATATTCCGGTCTGCTTCGTGTCGCGGATGGTGTTGTTGGAGATGGTGACGAGGTTGGTGAGGATACCCGATCCGACGCCGCTGCGCTCGGCGCTGGCGAAGATGCCGCCGGCTTCCGATGAGCCGACCAGGGCGGCGCCGCCCGCGTTCGCGCCCGGGGTGCCCACGGTGTTGCCGCTGATGATCCCGCGGGCGGTGCCGGAAAAGCCGTTAAAGCTGGCGGCGATCGCATAGCCCTTGGAGCCGGTGAACTGGTTGGCATCGACCGTGTAGTCGACGCCCCAGCTGCCGCCGCCGGCGGTGCCGCCGATCAGCACGCCGATGCCGCCCGCCGAGGCGATGTTCGAATGGGTGTTGAAGAAGGTGCTGTTCTTGATCGTCGCGTCGAGATTGGCGGTGTCGAAGGCCGAGGCCTGGATGCCGTCGCCGCGCCAGCCTTTGAACTCCACGCCGTCGACCAGCATCTTGATGTTGGAATCGTTGCGCGCCTGAACGTTGAGCGAATCGCTCGCCTGGTTGCCGGCATTGTTGAGGCCGAAAATGGCCTGGTCGCTGGCGCTGTCGCGGACGAACAGGTTGAGCGTGGAGCCGTTGACGTTGTTGACGATCCCCATATTGTCGACGAACCCGCCCTGGATCGTGTTGCCCTCGAACAGGCCCACTCCGGTCAGGTTGTTGAACAGGATCGCGCCTTCGCCCACCGGATTTCCGACGTCGCCGGCGAAGTCGCCCGAGGTGCCGTTGATCGTCGAATCGCGCAGCGTGAAGTTGTTTACGGTGCTGCCCTTGATCGCGAAATTCTCGATCGTTCCGGCGTTGCCGAACAGCATGTTGTTGAGCGTGATGTTGTTGGTGTTCTCGACATAGACGCCGATCCCGGTCGCGTTGGTGCCGTTGTTGCCCGCGTCCCCGATATTCTGGATCGTGCCGCCGGAATCCGCGGTGGAGCCGGTGCCGCTGATGGTGAAGCCGCCGCTGCCGGCATCCTTGAGGAAGATCGCCGTCGCGGTGCCGCCGCTCTTGTTGACGTGAAGGAACGTCAGGCCGTCGCTGTCGGTGCCGTTGAGGACGATCGCGCTGCCGGCCCCGGTGTCGATCGTGTTGTTGCTGCCGCTGACCGTCAGCGTTCCGCCGGTCGAGGTAGAGGTGGTGCCGGCCAGGATGCCGCTGCCGGCGGTGGTGTCGATGTTGAGGTTGCCGCCAGTGAAGTCGATATTGGCGCCGTTGTTGCTGATCACCACGGCGTTGGACGCGCCGGTGTTGAGGTTCACCGTCGAGCTGGTGAAGGCGATCGTTCCGGACGCGTTGCTGTTGATCAGGATGCCGTTGTCTGCGCCGCCGCTGGCGTTGATCGTCCCGGTAATCGTGATCGCGCCGCCGGAATGGCCCTGGACCTCGACGATGTTGCCGGCCGTCGTCTTGGCGATGTTGGCGCCGATGTCGATCTGGGCAGTGCCGTTGGTGATCAGCACAGCCTCCTGGCCGGGATCGTTGGCGGTCGGGTCGGGAGCGACCGCCACGCCGATGCCGCCGGCATCGATGTCGACGATCTGCGTGGCGCCGACGATCTCGAGGCCCTGTCCGCTGGTGCCCTGGATGTTGACGGTATCGATGTCCACCGCGCCGTTGGCGCCATTGAGCTCGATCCCGTCGCCGTCGGTATTCTTGACGGTGACGCTGTTCACGTCGAACGTCACCGACGATCCGTTGGAGACGTTCACGCCGTCGCCTCCGGAGGTGACGGTGGTGCCGGCGACCGAGATCGAATTGGCGGTGAACGCCTCGGCATTGGCGTCGGCGTCGCCGTCGAAATTGTTCAGGCTGACGACGGTGCCGTTCACGGTCCCGCCGGATTGGGTCAGCGCGTCGAAATTGGTGCCCGTCCCGGTGGTGCCGTTGGTGATGTTGATCAGCTTGCCGCCGGTGGTCGTGATGTCGTTGTCGATGCCGGCGATGTTGAGCTCGCCGGCCGAGCTGGCGCCCGTGAAGGTGAGCGCGGTCCCGGTCGTCGTCGTGATGTCGAGGCCGCTGAAGCTGGTGGACGACCCGCCATTGTCGTTCATGAACAGGCCGTTATTGGCCTGCGTGTCGAGGGTGACCGCGCCGCTGAAGACGACGGATCCGCCATTGCTGTTGGTGATGTCGATGCCGCTGGCGTTGACCCCCGAGGAGCTGATCGTGCCGTTCTGAAAGGTGACCGTGCCGCTGTCGTGATTGTTGATGGCGACGGCATTGCCGTTGGCGTCGGTGATGTTGCCGTTGAACGTGACGTTGGAATCGCTGGTGTCGAGGTTGAAGGCGCTGTTCGCATTGCCGTTGTTGGTCACCGCCGCCAAATTGCCCGCGGTGCCGAAGGTGAAGGTGCCGCTCGACCCGCTGACGATGTCGATCCCGGCGTCGCCGCCGTTCAGCGTGATCACGCCGTTCAGGTTGTAGGTGCCGTCGGCGTTGTTGAACTGGAGGCCCGTGCCGGTCGTGGCGCCGACGCTGCCGTCCAGCGACAGGGAACCGTTGTGCCCGCTCGTGACGTTGACCGCCGCGCCGCCGGCGCCCTGGCTGATGTTGCCGTTATAGTCGACGCTGGCGCCGCCGCCGCTGATGTTGAGGTTGGCGGTGGTCGCCCCGCTCAGCGCGCCCGTGCCCAGGTTGAGCGTGCCGTTGACGCCGGTCAGGCTGACGTTGCTCGTGCCGCCGTCGGAATCGGTGCTGGTGAGGCCGCTGCCTGCCACCGTACCCGTGTCGAGGCTGAGCGCCTGGCCGGCCGTGTCGATCGTCGAATTGCCGATGGTCAGCGTGCCGAAATTGGTGCCGGAAAGGCCGGTGGCGGTGCCGACGCCGAGAATGTCGATGCCGCCGATCGTGTTGCCGCTGCCGAGCGTGACGACGATCCCGCTGCTGCCGCCGCCGACGTCGCTGTTGCTCGTGGAGGCGCCGATCGTGTTGCCGTTGACGCTGGTCAGGCTGGAGCCGTCGCCGAGCAGCTTCTGGCCGGCCTCAAGCACGATCGAGCCGGAAACGGTGCTGCCGCGGTCGTAGACGAAGATGGTGTCGTTGGAATCGTCGAGGCCGTCGGAACTGCCGCCGGTGGTGAGCGGAGCGAGCGTCTGGAAGGCGTGGCCGAAGCTGCCGTCGCCGCCGGGCGCGGCGTTGGGGTCGACGTACCAAACGCAGTCGGCGACCGTGATGTTGACCACACCCGGCGTTGCCGAGACGCTGGTGATTCCCTGCTCGTCCGTCGCCTCGTAGGTGAAGGAGGCGGCGCCTTCGTACCCCGTCTCCGGCGTGAAGGTGAAGGTGCCGTCGCCGTTGGCCGTGACGGTGCCGTGAGTGACCGCAATGTCCGCGACTGCGATGGGATCGCCGTTGCTGTTGACGACGGCGGTGGTGCCGATCTTGCTGATGTGGAGATTGGGGGTCGAGTCGTCGGGATCGAGGTCGTTGGCGAGCAGCTGGGCACCGTTGAAGGTGACCGGCGTGTTGCCCTCGATCGTTCCCTTGAGCGTGTTGAGATTGTCGTCGACCGCGATCGGCCCGATCTTCACCGAAGTCCCGTCGATGGTGAGGCCGTTCTCGGTCTCGTTGAGGACGAGGTTGAGCGCGTCCGTCCCAAGATCGGTGTTGGTGATGGTGATCGTGTGGAAGAACTTGTCGCCGGGATCCGCGACATTGTCGCCATCGGCATCGCCGTTGACGCCCAGGAACGAACGCAGACGGGTCACGGTGATCGGCATTGTACTGACTCCCCCCGGAGTTGCCGAAAGTCGCAGGCCCCCAGTGGGCGCGAGTCGGCGCAACTCAAGTCATGGCACAGACGAAGCAATGTGACTAGAAAAAACCCACACTTATTCAGGATGATGAGGAAGGCTTCGCGCGCACGGGTCGTGCACGCGAGGGAGAGGCCGCAACGGCGTAGTGCAAGGTCTTCTTGAGGTGAAGAAAAGGGCGCCTGCACGGCCATGCAAAGCGCCCAGTTTCTTCGGGGTGAAGAAGCCCTCAGGGGAGGCCTCCTCATGCCGGTAAATCACGATTCTCGGAAAATGTTCCGCAGCGGCAACGAAAAAGGCCCCGGGAAAGGGCTCCGGGGCCTGAGGTTGCTGCCTGCTACTCTCTTGGGAGTAAACCTGCATTAGCGTGAAAGGCCCCAGCTGTACAGCGGGCGAATCGACACCGCGGCGGCCGCAGCCTATGTTTCGGCGCGTGCCTGAAACCGTCTACCGCGCCGCCCCCGAGCTGAGCCATCCGGCGGGGTTTTTCGCCCGCGCCGCGACGGACCTGCGGCGCTCGTTCGCCATCGCCTGGCGGCTGTTCGGCGCCGGACTTCGGGCTCGGCACCGCCGCTCGCTGCTCGGCTATGTGTGGCTGTTCGTGCCGGCGGCGGCGGCGACGGCGATCTGCGTCTACCTCCAGTCGCACCGGGTGTTCGGCGTGGGCCCCACCGCTCTGCCCTATGCGGTGCACGTGCTGGCGGGGATGGTGCTTTGGCAGGTGTTCGTCGACGCCCTGAACGCACCGCTTCAGCAATTGTCCGCGAGCCGGCAGATGATCGGCCGGACGCCCGTTCCGCACGAGGCGGTGGTGCTTGGCGGCGTGTTCGAGGTGGCTTTGAATGCGCTGGTGCGGCTCGTCGTGCTGGCGGTAGTGATTCTCGCCTTCGGGATCGTGCCGGCGCCGAGCGCGGCGCTGCTGCCGCTGGCGATGGTGTCGCTGGCGCTGCTCGGCCTTGCTCTGGGGCTGTTCGCGGCGCCGCTGGGGCTGCTGTACGACGACGTCCGCTCGGGGCTGCTGCTGGTGGCGACGGTGTGGTTCTTCCTTACACCGATCATCTATCCTCCCACCGGTTCCGGCCTGCTTCGGTTCAACCCGGTGACTCCGCTGATCGAGACCGGTCGCGGCTGGATCCTCGGCCCCGGGACCGCTCCCGGCTTCTTTCTCGTCGTCGGCCTGTCGCTGCTCGGGCTGATCGCGGCGTGGTTCGTCTATCGCCTCGCGCGGCCGCACGTGGTGGCGCGGCTCGGATGAACGTCTTCGCCCGCTTCAGGCTGCGGCCGGCGCCGCTGCACCTCGCCGACCCGGCGGTGGCTCGCGATCCCTTTCCCCATTACGAGGCGCTGCGGCGGCGGGGCGGGTCGGTGCAGTTCCTTGCCGCCCACGATTACTGGATCGTGCTGGGGCACGAGGAATGCCGGGCCGCCTTCGATTCGCCGCGCGTCTTTTCCAACGGGCCCTATGCTCCGGTCGACGCGGTGCTGCTGGCGGCGGACCCGCCTCGCCACACGCCGGTGCGCAAGCTGGTGTCGCGGCAATTCTCCGCCGAGGCGCTGGGGCGCCTGTCGGACTCCGCCGGCGAGCTGGCCCGCTCGCTGGTGAGGCCGGAGCTGGAGGTGGTGGAAGAGTTCGCGCTGGCGGTGAGCCGCCGGGTGACGGCGGAGCTGATCGGCTTCGAGGCGGCCGCTTCGGCCGACATCGTTGCCGCCTACGAAGCGAGCCTCACGGCCGAGGACCCGCTTGCCGCCTTCATCGTCGAGATCGACCGGCTTGCGGAGCGGGCCCGGCTGTTCCACGCATGGCGACACGCCGGGGCCCACGACCTTGAGGAGGCGGAGCTTCGAAGCCTGATCCGCCTGCTCTGGCTTGCCGGCACGACGACCACCGAGCGGGTGATCACGCGCGCCGTGCTTCGCCTGCTCCAGCACCCGGACCTGCGCGCCGCGGTGACGGCGGACCGGGCGCTGCTGGTGCCGTTCCTCGAAGAGGTGATGCGCCTCCACCCGCCCGAGCACATGGTGCCACGCCTGACGCTCGAGCCGGTGCGGCTCGGCGGCGTCGACCTTCCGCAGGGCGCCGAGGTGCGCCTGTGCGTCAGCGCCGCCAACCGCGACCCCGCCGCCTGGGAGGCGCCGGCCGCTATCCGGTTCGACCGCCGCGGCCGCCGCCATTTCGCATTCGGCGGAGGCATCCACCAGTGCCTCGGAGCGCCGCTCGCGCGCCGGGTGGCCGCGGCGGCGCTCGGAGCCCTGCTCGACGGGGCGCCGCAGCTTCGAGCGCTGGAGCCGCTCGAGCATATCCCCTATTTCGCCACGGAGACCGCGCTCGCGCCGTTACGGCTGAGGGTGGGCACGTGAACGAGCATAAGGCGATTGCCGGCGCCGACGCCGCCACGCCCGCGCTGCGCGACGCGGACCGCCAGCGCGAGCTGGAAACGCAGGGGTTCACGGTCGTTCGGCTGATGAGCGCCGAGGAAGCCCAAGCCGCTCGGGAGAAGGTCGAGCAGGCTCTTGAAGCCATCGGCGCGGTCGACGTGGCGTCCCCGTCCGCGCAGACGGTGATGAGCTATATCGAGAGCGATCTTGCCTTTCGCACCACCGCCGACAAGCTCGCGCGCGAGATCCTCGCCGGGCGCCTCGAGCAGGTCGCCGACGGCTACCGCATCGTCTCCGGCTCGATCTTCTTCAAGGCGCCCTCGGCGGGTGAGGTGGCGGTCCACCGCGATTGGACCCAGACCGTCGACCGGCGGGAGGTCACGTTCAGCCTGTGGTGCGCGCTCGACGACGTCGATAGCGCCAACGGCGCGCTCCAGATGGTTCCCGGCAGCCACCGGCTCGAGCCCGCGATCGCAACGCTCAACGTGACCCCGTTCTTCGCCGCCTATTCGGACCTGGTGAAGCAGAAGTCGGTGCCGGTGGACCTCGCCGCCGGTGAGGCGGTGCTGTTCGATTCGCGCACCATTCACTGGTCCCCTGCCAATCGGTCTGACCGGCCGCGGCGGGCGCTCCAGGTCGTTGCTGTTCCGAAGCCGTCGCGCCACGTCTTCTACGCGCTCGACCGGGCCAGCGGCGGCGCCCGCTTCGAATTGATCGACGTTACCGACGTCGGCGTCGTGGAATGCACGCCTGCCGACCTCCTCGCCGGAGCGCGCGCCGGTGAGAGCCTCGGCCATGTCGACAATGACAACCGGCCGGTGAGCCGAGGCGAGTTCAAGCGGCTGCTCGAGCGCGCGGTCGACGCCGCCGCGGATGGGACCGCCCCCCGCCACACGGCGCGTGTGCCGGTCCTGTCGGTTTCCAACCTGGCCAAGAAATTCTGCCCGACCTTCCATCGCGCGCTCGCCTATGGGGTCGCCGACATCGGCCGCGAGCTGATCGGGCGTCCGGCACCCGATCGCCTGCGCACCGGCGAGTTCTGGGCGCTGGATGACCTCACCTTCGACCTCCATGCCGGGGAGGCGCTGGCGGTGGTCGGCCATAACGGTGCCGGCAAGACCACCTTGCTCAAGATCCTTTCCGGCCTGATCAAGCCGGATCGGGGCAGCGTTCGCCTTCGCGGCCGCTCGGCGGCGATCCTGGAGCTCGGCAGCGAGTTCGACGCCCGCCTGTCGGGGCGGGAAAATATCGAGGTCGGCGCCGCCATTCACGGCGTTCCTTCAGGCGAGGTGCGGCGGCTGATCGATGCGGTGACCGACTTTGCCGAGCTCGGCACGTTCGTCGACGCGCCGGTGCAGACCTACAGCTCGGGCATGAGGGCGCGGCTGGCCTACTCGCTCTCGGCGCACCTGAAGCCGGACCTGCTGTTCATCGACGAGGTGCTCGCGGTCGGCGACTTCGCCTTCCAGCGCAAATGCGTCACCCACATGAAATCCTACCTGCGCGACGGCGGCTCGCTGCTGCTCGTGTCGCACAGCGTCGCCCAGAGCCAGGCCGTGTGCGACCGCGGTATCCTGCTGGAGAAGGGCAGGCTGATCGCGGAGGGGGACGTCGTGGAGGTCCTTAATGGCATGCTTCAACGCCGGTCCGGGCAGGTGCCGACGGACCAGGTGCCGCGACGATCCGACGGGACGATCGAGATCGTCGACGTCACCGCCCGCGCCGCCGACGATCGCGGGATTGCCACCGGCGCGCCCGTCGAGCTGCGCCTCCACTACGAGGCGAAGGAATCCCGCGAGGTGATCTGGTCGTTCAGCATCTGGGCCGCCGCCGAATGGGCCTGCGTGACCGGGGCGATCGACTGGCAGCCCCGGAAGGTGGAGCCTGGGCGCGGGGAGTTCGTCTGCCTGGTGCCGGACCTCCCACTGATCGGCGGCCGGTACGTCCTCCATGCCGCAGTGATCGACGCGGCGTCGCGGCAGCCGATCGCCCGATTCGGCGACGTTCACCTCGGCCATATGCTCGACGTCACCTCACCGCCAAATCAGATGAGCAACATGGAGATGCTTCGCAACCAGCTGGTCAAGATAGACGTGACGTGGCGCTGAGGCTAAGCGAAGGCGGCGGCTCGCAACCTTCGGTCGATTGAATCCATGCAGAAAATCTTCGCCGATGCGGCCAGCCAGAGCGCCTTCGAACGCGACGGCTTCGCCGTGGTCCGCTTGCTCTCCGCAGCCACCGCAACCGCGCTTCGCGGCCGCCTGGAAGAGCTGGAGGCGGCGGCGCCCGTGGCCCTCGGGGCGGGCGAAGCGCTGCGAAAGTCGCATTACCACCCCGAGGCCGAACACCGCACCGCCATGGATGCGCTGGCGCGCGAGGCGATCGCCGCCCCGCTGGCCTCGGCGATCAGCGGCTACCGCCTCGACGCGTGCATGTTCCTGACCAAGGTCCCCGGCGCTCGTGAGATGAACATTCATCGCGACTGGACCACGATGGCCGATCTGCAGCAGGTGGCACTCAACGTCTGGTGCCCCCTGGTCAAGGTCCACGAAGGCAACGGCACGCTCGCGGTGCTTCCCGGCAGCCAGATCCTTCCCAATGTCGAAACGCCGCAGGTGCCGCGCTTCTACGCCCCTTACGGCGATGCGCTGAAGAAGCGCTGCGTCAAGTTCGACCTCCAGCCCGGGCAGGCCGTCATCTACGATAACCGGCTGCTCCACTGGTCGACGACGAATCGAAGCGACGCTCCCCGGCCGGTCCTGAGAGCCTCAGCCGTGCCGGCCGAAGCCCGTATAGTCTTCTATCGGCTCGATTCGGAAAGCGGGGGTAAGCGCTTCGAAATCCTCGATGTCGCCGGTGCGGGCCTGCTCGCGCAGACGCCGGCCGAGCTTGCCGCCACCGGGCAGGGCGGCGCCAGCCTCGGCTACGTAGCGAACGAGAATCGGCCGTTGTCGCTGCGCGAGTGCGAGCGGCTGCTGGACCGGCGTGAGCGGGCCGCTTCCCGCGGTCAGGGCTTCGTCGGCGGCGTCCTCAAGCGAATGACCGCCATTCTTGGCGCCTGACTGCCGGGAACGTTGCGGCGCGGCGCGCCTGTGGGTAGACGAAGGCGTGCAACAGATTTTTACCGACCCGGCGCACCAGAACGCCTTTGAGGACAATGGCTTCACCGTCATCAGACTGATGTCGGGCGAGGAGGCGACGTCGCTGCATGGGCAGATCGACGCCTCCGGCCTGGGTAAGGGCTTCGCCCGCAACTCTGAAAACCCTTATCACGCCACCTATTTCGACGACGATAAGGCCTATCGCCGCGAAGCTTATGCTTTCGCACGCGGCGCCATCGCCGAACGCGCCGCACCGCTGCTGTGCGGGTACCGGATGATCACCGGCGGATTCGTCGTGAAGCATCCGGGCGACGGGCCGGTTCCGCTTCACCGGGACTGGACGCTCACCGATGATGCCGGGCGCGTCACGCTCAACTTCTGGCTGCCACTCGTCGACGCCGACGAAAACAATGGGGCCATGCGGCTGGTGCCCGGCAGCGCCAGGCTGGTCCCGAACATCGAGACGGCCCATGTCGATTCCTATTTCACGCCCTTCGGCGAGGCCGTCAAAGGCATCTCTACCGTGATTCCCGTGAAGGCCGGCGAGGCGCTGGTCTTCGACAGCGCCGTCCTTCACTGGTCCGACGAGAACCGCAGTGCGCGCGCCCGCCCGGCCATTCTCGCCACCTGGATCCCCGAGGATTGCCGCACCGTCTTCTACTCGCTCGACCGGCAGGCGGAGGGGCGCCGCTTCGCCCTCGTGGACATGGACGGGGACGGGCTGATCGACCACACATCCGAACAGCTCGCCGCCGGCGACTATGAGCGGCCGACGATCGGCTTCGTCGAGAACCGCAACCGGCCCGTGTCGCAACGGGAGTTCGAGCGCCTTTTGGCTTGTCGCCGGCGGCAGGAGGAGGGCGGCCGGGGGAGCGGCAGGGGGCTGCTTCGCGAGGTGTACCGCCGCCTCACGGCCGCGGCATGAGCGTGGAGGCCAGCAGCCCGCCCGAGGCGATTGAGCTTGCGCCCGATCCTGTGGGAGGTACGGCCGCTCCAAAAGCGGAAAGGACCGGCGTGAACCGCATCTACCGAAGCGAGGTTCACCGTCAGGAATGGCTGGAGCGCGGCTATTCGCGGTTCCCGCTGCTTTCGCGCTCGGAAGCGGCGGAGTTGCTGGTGCGGCTCGACGCCGAGCGCGAGGCTTCTTGTTCCCAGCCTGGTGCCGGTCGCCACATCAAGTCCGGCTGCCATTCGAGCATGGAGGACGGCGACCTCGGCTACAGGAGGCGCGCGTTCGAGATCGTCAGGAGCGTGTTCGCGCCGCGGCTCGAGCCGATCCTGGACGATTACCAGATCATCATCGGCGGCACGTTCCTTAAGTCGCCCGGCGCGGTCGAAGTGCCCCCTCATGCGGATTGGGTCTTTACCGAAAATCCGGCCGATGTGTCGCTGAACGTCTGGTGTCCGCTGATCGACGTCGACGATTCCAACAGTACCCTGCGCCTGCTGGAGGGCAGCCACCGGATTATCGCCGAGCACATCTGCGCGCCGCGGACCGCTAATTTCTGGACCGGCTACGAACAGGTGCTGAGGGACGAATCCACGCCGATGGAGCTCGGTGCGGGCGAGGCCGTGATTTTCGACAGTAATGTGGTGCATTCCTCGCGGCCGAACATGTCCAACGGCAGGCGGCCGGCGATTGCGTTCATCTGCGTTCCGAGTTCCTCCAGACCGGCCATTTACAAGCCCGATCCGGAGGGGAGGCGCTTCCAGGTGTTCGACATGAGCGGGGATGCTTTCTTCGACCATAGCTCCGCCGAGCTGTTCAATGGCGAGATCCGCAGCCCCAGCCTGGGCTACGTGCCGGACCGGAACCGGCCGGTCAGCGAAAGCGAGTTTCGGCGGCATCTGCGCAACGGGCCCGCCCTCCGGCGCCGGATGCTCAGCCGGCGCGAAGAACGGCCGGGCAAGCTCGCCGCGCTGGCGAAATGGGTCGCCGGCAGGCGCTGAGGCTTGTGGCCGAGTCCGCCTCGCCGCTGCTGGACCTTGCAGGCGGTTATATCCTCGCCCGCGCCATCCACATGGTGGAGGAATTGGGAATCCTCGATCTCATCGGGACGGCGGGGGCGTCATCCGCCGAACTCGCCGTTTCGACTGGAATGCACCAGGTCCCGCTGGAGCGCCTGCTCCACGCGCTGAGCGGATGCGGCGTGCTCGTGGAGCAGGATGGGCGTTTCGCCTGCGGGCCGATCGGCGCGGCGCTCCGCCGCGGATCGCCCGACGCCGCCGCGGTGAGGCTCCTCGGCCGCAAGGGCATGTGGGACGCCTTCGGCGACCTTCGCCGGACGCTTGAGACCGGCGAGCCGGCGCTGAAGCGGCACCGTCCAACGGCGATGTACGATGCCGGCGACGGCGAGGCGGGGCTCCTCGCCGACGCGATGCTCGCTTTCCACCGGGGCGAAGTCGAAGGAGTCGCCGCCTCCTGCGCGCTGGGGGACAAGTCGCTCGCGCTGGACGTGGGCGGCGGAAGCGGCAATTTGATGACCGAGCTGCTCAAGGCCAATGGCGGCCTCAGCGGGATCATCTACGATCGCCCTCAGACTGAGGCCGCCGCGCAGCGGCGGATCGCCGAGGCGGGCCTTACCGATCGCTGCCGCTTCGAAGGCGGCAGCTTCTTCGAGCGCGTTCCGGCCGGCGCCGACGTCTACATTCTCTCCCACGTGCTTCACGATTGGAGCGATGCCGACGCCCTCTCGATCCTGAAGAATTGTCGCGCCGCCGCCGGCGCGGGATCGCTGCTGCTCATCGTCGAGAGCGTTCGCGGCGAGGCTGACCCGGACGCCGCGTCGGGCCTCTACGACCTCATCCTGCTCGGCACGACCGAGGGCCGGATCCGCAGCCGCGAGGAGCATCGCGCCCTGTTGGAGCAGGCGGGCTTCCGCCTCACCGACGTCCAGGCCACGTCACGCCCCGTCAGCATCGTCCGGGCGGTCGCGGCCTGAGCGGGGCTCCCACCACCAAGCCGGAGCTCACCGGCCAGCGGGCGCGGGAGGGCGCCGTCGAGCGGGCGCTTGCCTTTCTGCGGGCGGCGCAGCGGCCGGATGGGTCGTTCCCCGTCTACGCTTCGACCGACCCGACGCTGGAGCAAGGCTGCGCGGAAGATCCGAGCGTGTTTCCGAACGCGCTGATCGCTCACTCGCTCGCCTTCTGCCCGCAGGCCGATGACCTGCGCACACGGATCAACGATTTCCTGCTCGGCGAGATGGACCGGCACGGCCTTTGGCGGCACTGGACGCGCGAGCACCCGAACCACGCACAGCTCCCGGCCGACCTCGACGACACAGGCTGCGCTTCGGGGGCTCTGCTGCGGGCCGGGCGCCCGCTGCCCGACATCCGCGACTTGCTCCTGGCGAACCGCAACCGGCAGGGGCTGTTCTACACCTGGATCGTGCCGCGCCTGCGCTGGACCGGCCTTCGGCACATGAGGGTCGCGCTGGGGCCGTTGCGGCACCCGATTGTCCTCTTTCTGTTTTTCAGGCGGACCTCGGCGGCGCCCGACGATCTCGATGCCGTCGTCAACGCCAACGCGCTTTATTGCCTCGGCGGATTTGCGGGAGCCTCGGCAGTCACAGGCCACCTCGTCGCGGTGCTGCGGGAGCGGCGCGAGGCGCAGTGCGACAAATGGTATGAGAACCCGTTCGCCATCTGGTATTTCTTCTCGCGGGCGCTGAGCGGCCTGGCGCCCGAAGCGAGGGAGCTGGTGGAGGCCCGGGTGGGCGCCGCCGAGCCTGCCACTGCGCTCGAGGACGCGCTGGCGGTCTGCAGTCTGAACTATTGGCGCGCGCCAGTTCCGCCGCAGTTCGTCGAGTTCCTGATCGAGCGGCAGCTGCAATCGGGGGCGTGGCCGCGCGCGGCGCTCTACCATGGCGGCCGCGCCCGCCGCCGCGACGGCTCTTTCGATCCGCCTCACCCGGACACGCCCCGCTGGGGCGGCGAAGCTTTAACGACGGCTTTTTGCCTCGAGGCGCTGTGCGGCCTCGACCGCGGCCGGGAAGGCGACGCTTGAGCGGGCACCTCATCCATATCGGCTATCCCAAAGCCGGTTCGACGCTGCTGCAGCTCTGGTTCCGCCGCCATCCACAGCTCGCTTATGCCGGGCTTGGAATCGCGGGCTTCACCAGCATTCTCGACCTGGTCGCCTGCAGCGTCGCGCCGGAGCCGAACGTGCGTTACCGGGTGACCAGCTCGGAGGCGCTGACGACGCCTCACGCCCGGTCGGCCGACACTGAACCGGCGAGCCTGGCCGAGCGGCTTCGCGGAATGCGCGAAGCCCAGGCGCGCGCCTGCCGGACGCTGGCCGACCTCTTCCCGAACGCGCACATCCTGCTCGTCACGCGCGGCTTCAGGTCAATCATCTTCTCGGGCTATTCCCAATATCTGCGCGAGGGCGGGGGCGCCGATTTCGACCCGCGGCTGGCGGCCGGGCTGGACATGGCGGACAGCGCGCCTCCGATATGGAATTACGACTATGTCGTGCGCCTCTACCGCGAGGCGTTCGGCGACCGCCTGATCGTCCTTCCTTTCGAGCTTCTGCGCGAGGATGCCGATGCCTTCGTCGGGGAGCTGGAAGGGCGGCTCGGCCTAGACCATTTTCCCGCTCCGCAGGAACGAGCGAACCCGTCCTTTTCGCCGATCGAGCTTTACTGGTATCCGCGGCTCAGCCGCTTTGCGCGCCGTCTGCCGGTCGGCACCCGGCTGCGCGGCGCGCTGCTGCGGCGCTATCGCAGCGCGGTCGGCAACAACCGGCTGCGCCGGCCGATCGCCCTGCTCCAGCGCCTGCGTCCCGGCCAGCCGGTGACGAGCGACCTCATTTCCGACGAGGTGCTGAGCCAGTTCAGGGCCCAGGCGGAAATCCTGCGCGGCGAGCCGCATTACGCCCGCTACGCCGAGGACTACCTTCTGTGACGCAGGTCCGAAGCCATTCGTCCGATGAGCTTGCGCAGGTCCCGCAGGCTTTCCAGCGGGCGGTGATGGAACAGGGCGAGGTAGAGGGCCAGGGCGATGAGGTCGGCCGGATGGCGCAGCGAAGAGCCGACGAGAATCGCGAGCGGGAGCAGGACGTCGTAATATTCGTGCAGGACGATGAAGTATCTGTCCCGGCTCTGGACCACCACCGGAATCATTGACCATAGCTGGACCCGAAGCGCCGCGAGAGCAACGTAGACGGCGAGCAGCGCCACGGGCAGCACCAGGCCGCACATCCAGAGCAGCAGCGCCAGCCCGGCGAGCTCGATCGGGAAGGCGATCCAGGTGCCGATCCACGAAGCGACCCGCGGAGGATGTCGCTGCGCGAAGGTCCTGACGCCGGCGGTGCGGTCGTTGTCGCGGTCGGCGAGCTGGTGCCACAGGATTCCGCGAAGGCCGTAGCCGAACGCCCAGGCGGCGCCTGCCGAGAGCCAAAGCGAATCGGCCTCGCGGCCGCCGGCGCGGAAGCCGAGCAGGATGGCGACCAAGGTCGGGAAGAGATGAGCGCCGCAGGCGTCGGCGAGGACGCCCGAGAGGCCGCGCACCTTGAGCCGCAGCGGCGGCAGCGAATAAAGGCTGAACGCAACCCAGGCGCCGAGATAGGCGGCGAACAGCGGCGGATCGCGGCGCCACAGGACAAGGAAGAAGACTCCGATTGCCAGCGGGATGAGGAGAGCCGCGATCCGGAAAGCCGTCGGGCGGCCTTCCATGCGGTTCGCCTTGCCGGCGCGGCGGTCCTCATCCAGGTCGGTTAGGTCGTTGAGCAGGCTCACATAAGCCGCCCCGGGAACGATCGCGAGGAGCAGGGTGAGCCCCGTTCCCCAGGCCGATGCGATCGGATGCTCGAGCATCACCACCGTTGCGAAAAAGGCGGTGAGGATCGGCACCAGCTTGTAGTGCCACCATTCGCCGGCACGCACCGTACGGCTCAGGCCGGCGCTCATTGCGTGCCGTCCGCGAGCGCCGCCGGCGATAATCTGCTTGGTTCCAAAGGCGCCCTCCCTTATCCTCGTTAGCGGCCTCGGGGAGATTTTTACAATGGTGGCAGCGCCTTGAGCACGAGCGGCAAGCCGCCTCACATCGCATTCGTCAGCAGTAACGTGACCTGGGGCGGGAGCGAGGATCTGTGGAGCGCCGCCGCGGCGACACTTGCCGCGCGCGGCTGCCGAGTCACTGTATTCAAGAACCGGCTCGACCCCCGCGAGCCGGGCGTCGAACGGCTGCGCGCCGCCGGCTGCCGTCTGAAGGAGCTTGCTAAGCTGCCGCTCCTGCC
>DASZEO010000071.1:0-2268 GCA_035940755.1 Allosphingosinicella sp.
GACTTGGGCCGAAGCCGGCGCGACCTGCTTTCTGTGGCACTTTCCCTGGGGTCGCCCCCGCCGGGCGTTACCCGGCACCGTCGTTCAATGGAGCCCGGACTTTCCTCTCTGCTTCGCCGAGGCTTCGCAGAGCGAGCCCTCCAAGGACCTGCTCCGCATAGCTTTAGCGGCGCAGAGCGGCCGCCCGACCCTCTGGCGCTTGCTACTTAGTATGTCCGCGCTCGCGCTCCAAGAGGAGCTGGAGCAGGATCGCCCGGCACTCGCCGTCGATCGTCCCGTCGATAAGCTCGGGGCGGAAGCGCCGCTGGAACGCGACCGTGGCGGCCAGGCCGTCGCGCACGTCGTAGCCGTAGCGCTCCAGTGCGAGCAGGAAGCCGCCGTCGGTCCAGTTCGGGTCGACCAGGCCCTTGGTGGGGCGCGGGACCGCGAGCCGGTGCCGCGCCAGCAGCGCCCAGTCGAACAGCTCGCCCGGATCCTGCTTGCGCGCCGGGGCGACGTCGGAATGGCCGACGACGTTTGCGGGCGGGATCTGGTGGCGGCGAACCACGTCGGCGACGAGCGGGACCAGCGCCTCCATCTGCTCCTTGGGGAACGGGCGGTAGCCATATTCGTGGCCGGGATTGACGATCTCGACGCCGATGCTGGCCGCGTTGACGTTGCGGATGCCGCGCCAGTAGGAAATACCGGCGTGCCAGGCGCGCTTGTCCTCCGGCACCATGCGCAGCACCTGGCCGTCCTCGGCGACGAGATAGTGGCACGACACGCGCGATTCCGGCGCGCGAAGCCGGGCGATGGCCGAGGGGCCGTCCTTCATTCCGGTATAATGGAGCACCAGGATGGAAACCGGCTGATCGCGCTCGTCGAAATTGGGCGACGGGCAGTCGATGATCCGTTCCATCGCCCTTGAAGGCGCGAAAAGCGCCGGGCCGTCAACCCGCTTCAGGCGGCTCGGGCGCCCGCGGCGGCGGCGGCGGCGGCTCCGGCGGCGGGCGCGGGGATGTAGAGGCCGCGGCATTGCGGGTCGGAGACGAAGGCCTCGGTCTGGCCGATCACGGTCTCGCCGGCGCCGAGCATCAGCGTGCCGTCCGGCGCGACCGCCTGTGCGAGCCGGGTAAAGGCGAGCCGGCGCATCTCGGGCGAGAAATAGAGCAGGACGTTGCGGCACAGGACGATGTCGAAGCGGCCCGGGCGGGGCGGCGGGTCCATCAGGCTCGCCGCCTCGAACCGGACGGCTTCCAGGAGCGAGGGGGCGATGCCCCATTCGCCGCCGCCGAGCTCCTCGAACCAGCGCACCATCTGCACGATCGGCAGGCCGCGCTGGACCTCGAACTGGGAATAGACGCCGGCTCTCGCCCTGGCGATCGCGGAGCGGGACAGATCGGTGCCGACGATGTCGATTTTCCAGCCGCGCCACTGGGCGATATTCTCGGCGAAGCTCATCGCCAAAGAATAAACCTCCTGCCCCGTCGAGCAGCCGGCGCACCAGATGGAGAGCGTCTTCTCCCGCGCTCGCGCCTGCTCGAGGCGCTTCAACGGGCCGGCGAACAGGAGGTCGAACGGCAGCCGGTCGCGAAAGAAATAGGTTTCGTTGTTCAGCAGCGCCTCGATCACCGCTTCGCTGAGCGCCGCATCTCGGCCGCCGACGATGCGGGCCACCAATTGGTCCATGTTGGCGAAGCCGCGCTCGCGCATGATCGCGGCAAGCGCGCTGTCGAGCCGCCAGCGACGGCTGAAGTTCAGGCGCTGCCCGGTACGGGCTTCGAGGAGGCCGGCGAGGATCCGCTCGGCGGCGAGGCTTATTTCCATTGGCCGGCCTGCGCCCGCTGGGCGACGCGGTGGGCGAGCTCGCGCGGCGGCAGCACCGCGCAGGCGAGCCCGGCTTCGGCGACCACGCGCGGCATCCCCCAGATGGCGGCGGTGGAGCGGTCCTGCGCAAGCAGCGCGCCCCCGGCCTCGACCAAATGCCGGCTGCCGATCAGCCCGTCGCGGCCCATGCCGGAGAGGATTATGCCGACGGCGCCCTTGTTGAAGCTATTGGCAAGCGAGTGAAACATCGGGTCGACGGAGGGGAGGCAGCCGGACGGCGCTCGCTCCCGGTCGAGGCGGATGCGGACCGAGTGGCCGTGCCGCTCGAGGCAAAGATGGGCATCGCCCGGCGCGACGTAGACGAGGTCGGGCTCGAGCTTGCGCCGGTCCTCGGCCAGGACGACCGGGCGCCCCGAGGCGCTTTCGAGCTGCCGCGCGAAATAGGGCATGAATACCGCCGGC
>DASZEO010000072.1:0-14908 GCA_035940755.1 Allosphingosinicella sp.
CGCCGGCAACGTGACGCTCGGGTTCAGCTACAACCCCGCCAGCCAGATCCGAACCCGCACCCGTTCCAACGACGCTTATGCCTGGAACGGGGGCGTGAACGTCAGCCGCAGCTATACCGTCAACGGGCTCAACCAATATACAGCCGCCGGGAGCGCCTCGTTCACCTACGACCCGAACGGCAATCTGACGTCGGACGGCAGCGACACCTACGTCTACGACGTCGAGAACCGGCTGGTGAGCGCCAGCGGCGGGCACACCGCGACGCTTCGTTACGATCCGCTGGGGCGCCTGTACGAGGTGGGCGGCACGACCGGCACGCGGCGCTACGTCTGGGACGGCGATGCGATGGTCGCGCTCTACACCGCCTCGGGGCTGCTCAGCGCCCGCTACGTCCACGGCACCGCCAGCGGCGACGATCCGCTGATCTGGTTCAATGCCGGGCAGCACCTGCGCCTTCATTCCGACCAGCTCGGCTCGATCACCAGCATGGCCAACGAAGACGGCACGCTGTTCGCGATCAACGGCTATGACGAATGGGGCATCCCCAACACCGCCCCGGCCAACACGGGAAGGTTCCAATATACCGGCCAGCTGTGGATCCCCGAGCTCGGCATGTACCACTACAAGGCCCGGGTCTACTCGCCCACGCTGGGGCGGTTCATGCAGACCGATCCCATCGGCTACGAAGGGGGGATCAACCTGTACGCCTATGTAGGCAATGATCCTTTGAGCAATGTCGATCCCGACGGGGAAGAGGGGGCTTGCATTTATTCGCCGGGAATGTGTGGAGGACACGAGCCCACTCCCGAGGAACAGGAGCGCGGTGAGGAGGCGGCTTGGGAGATTGGAACCGTGGCTGCTTCCTTTATCCCGGTAGAGCGCGCCATCACTGGCGCTCTGTGGCTTGGCCGAACATTTGGCGCCGGTCGTCTCTTTCAGAGGGGGACGTCTGCTGCCTTCAGAGAAGCGTCAGCCGGAGGCCGCAACGCAGGTTACCTGCGTGAGGATGCTTCTCGATCACTGGCCGAAGTTCGAAGTGCAATTCGCGGCCACGAGCGGCAGATTGCTATCCACCAGCAAAAGCTCGCTGACCCGCTAGGGTGGTACGGGAAACCACTGGGCGGGACTGGAACAGGCTTCGCCCGCAAGAGAGAGAGTCCATTTTGAGAGGGTGGAGATCCACTATCGCTCGGCATCGCGAACTGCGGGACATGCTACGCGATCTGGAGAGAAGCGCTTGCGAAATCGAACACCGCGTCTGCCGCTAGGACCAGAGGAATGACTACAATCGAAGCAATGATTTCAGATAGTATCAAAGAGCTTATAGGGATGCTTCACGAGGCGTCGGAGGAGGCTCGCGATGGGAATGAGTTCAGTATCGGCCGGAAAATGGGACTTGTTGCTCCAATCTCAGTATTACAAGATCAGGCAAAGACATTTGGCGTCTCGCCAAGCTCGCTGTCCCTTCCCGAGGAAGATATAGTCCAGATTATAGTGCGCGAATATGGAGACAGCTGAACGCGACTCAAGCTGTCTAGAATTCTGCGAGGAGCCGCCAGACCCGGTCCGCCCAAGTCCCTGTGCGTGGAATGGCGCAGTCGACGTCAGCCGCAACTACAGCGACAACGGGCGCGCTTCCTCCACCAGCATCACTGGAATGCCGTCGCGCACCGGATAAGCAAGGCCCGCGGCGTCGGAAACCAGCTCCTGCGTCCCCTGGTCGTAGCGAAGGGGCGTTCGCGTGATCGGGCAGACGAGGATCTCGAGCAGCCTCGCGTCGATCGTCACTGAAGCGTCTCCGGCCCGTCTGCGCCGCCCGGCGCCATGCGCTGGAACTGCATGAACTGGACCAGCAGGTCGGCGCGGGCGGGCAGATCGCGAGCCTCGAGCAGCGCCTGCTTGGAGCCGACGTCGAGCGGCGCGATCTGACAGATGCCGTTGACCAGCGTCTCGTCGTCGAGCCGGTTCACCGCCTCCCAGTCGACCATGTAGCCCAAGGAATCGGCATAAGCGCGCGCCTCGCGCTCGATCTCGGCGCGCTGCGCCAGGCCGAGCACCGTCTCCGCGTCCTCGTCGAAGCCGCCGCGGTCGGCGTCGACCTGACGGTAGGGCGTGGTGACCTCCGCCTCGCGTGCGATCCGGAAGCGGCTGAGGCCTTCGAGGACGATGTTGAAGCGGCCGTCGTCGAGCTCCTCGACCGAGGCGATGCGGCCGATGCAGCCGATCTCGAACAGCTCCGGCGGCTCGTCCTCGCCCTTGGGCTGGACCATCGCGATCAGCCGGTCGCTGGCGAGCGCGTCGCGCACCATCGTGCGGTAGCGCGGCTCGAAGATGTGCAGCGGCAGCTGCGTGCGCGGGAAGAGCAGGGCCCCGGCGAGCGGGAAGATGGCGACTCGAAGGAGCGCGGGCTCCATCGTCAGCCGAACAGGATCTGCGATAGGCGGCGGCGCTGGGTGGCGGCCCAGGGATCTTCGAGGCCGACCGCTTCGAGCAGCTGGAGCAGCCGCGTGCGCGCCGCGCCTTCGTTCCACTCGCGATTGCGGCGGACGATCTCGAGCAGCTGGTCGGCGGCGCCGTCGCGTTCGCCGCGCCCCATCAGCGCGCCGGCCAGCTCGTAGCGCGCCTCGAGATCATCGGGATCAGCGGCGATCCGGCGCTCGAACTCGCCCGTCTCGCCGGCCGGAGCGATTTCGGCGAGCGCCAGCGCCGAGCGCGCGCGGGCGATCGCCGGCTCCTTCTCCAGCTTCTCCGGCAGATCGGCGAGCACGGCGCGCGCTTCCTCGATCTCGCCCGCCGCGATCAGCGCCCGCGCCAGCCCCGACAGCGCCTCGGGATGCTCCGGCGCCATATCCACGATCTGGCGGTAGATGTTGGCGGCGCGCGCGGCGTCGCCCTCCGCCAGCACTTCCTCGCCCATCGCGATCAGCGGCTCGACCTCCGCCTCGCGCTGCTGCGCCTCGCCTTCGATCGGCAGCTGGGCCAGGACCTGGTCGAGCGCGCGCGTCAGTTGGCTCTCGGTCCGGGCCGGCGTGAGGTCGGCCACCGGCTGCCCCTGGAACAGCGCGTAGACCGTCGGGATGGACTGGATCCGGAACTGGGCGGCGAGGAACTTCTCCTCGTCGACATTGACCTTGACCAGCTTGACGCAGCGGTCGGCATAATCGGCCGCGACCTTCTCCAGCACCGGCGTCAGCTGCTTGCACGGGCCGCACCATTCGGCCCAGAAATCGAGGATCACCAGCGAGGTCATGCTCGGCTCGACGACGTCGCGGCGGAACTTCTCCACCGCCTCGCGGTCGGCCGCGCTCAGGCCCAGGGTCGCCACTTCCAAAGTCTCCGGACGGTTCTTATCTCCGCCCTATGTGGGAAGGCGGCACGCTCTGCCAAGCCCATAAGGACGGCTCTTGCCGGGCTTTGAGGCCCATGCTAGCAGCCGCCGCCTTACCCGGGCCGCTTCTTCGCGGCCCCGCTCGAGCGGGCGTAGCTCAGGGGTAGAGCACAACCTTGCCAAGGTTGGGGTCGAGGGTTCGAATCCCTTCGCCCGCTCCATAGATCAGCCAATCAGCCGCAGCAGCGGGCCTCCGGCGGGCGTTCGGCCTCGGGCGCGCAGCACGCGCTGTCGGCGCCGCTTTCCGATAACGCCGACAAGCTTGGGCTGGCGCCATAGACGGTGGCTTCGCCGCTGGTGAAGAAGGCTTCCCAAACGACGCCGTCCGGATCTGCGATCCAGCTCTTTTCGGACCTGGCGTAGCAGCACACGGTGTTACCTTCCTCCAATACGGGCCGGTCGGCCGCCTCGAGGCGACCGTACACCTGCGCCAGCTCCGCATCGCTTTCGACCTCGATGCCGAGATGCTCGATGCCGTTGCGCGCATGCTGGCCCGCCGAGATGGCGAAGTTCACGCGCGGGTCGTCGAGCATCCATTTGGCATAGTTGGGCTTCACCACCGTCGGCTCGGCGCCGAAGAGGGTGGAATAGAAGCGGATCGAGTCGCTGAGGTCGCTTACCCCGACATGGACGTGAAGGCGCTTCATCGGCGTTCCTTTCCGCCGCCTTGAGTGCGCTCCGGGGACGCGGTGTCAACAGGCGATTGTCGGCACGGGCAGTGAGCGGCCGCTCTGGCGGTTCGTAGAACGTTGAATTTGCGGTTGATTCGGCACTCAAACGGCCCGAAGGGATGGGCCGCCTTTCAAGGAATCGGATCGAACGGATGCTGTGGACCGCTTTGCTTCTCGCCGCCCAGGCCCCGACTCCGGCCGCGCCCGTTCCCGCGGCGCCCGCCGCGCCCTCGGTGGCACAGGGTGTCGTCACCACGCCTTCGGGGTTGCGCATCCAGACGCTGACCGCGGGAACCGGCGAAGCGCCCCAGGCGGGCGGCGCGGTCCTCGTCAGCTATGAAGGGCGGCTGGCGGACGGCACCGTCTTCGATTCCCCCACCCAGCCGGTCGGCCTGCCGGTCTCCGGGCTGGTGCCGGGCTTCACCGAGGCGCTGCTGCTGATGCGAGTCGGCGGGCGCTACCATATCTGGCTCCCGCCCCAGCTCGCTTATGGCGAGCGCGGCGCCGGCGGCGTCATCCCGCCCAACGCCGAGATCGACTTCACCGTCACCGTCCACGACGTCGGCCGGATGCCCCCTGCGGCCGCTCCCGCCGGCAACTGAGTGCCGCCCTGGGCGCTACCTTTGCCGGCCATCTGCCCCGAAACGGTGCAGGCGCGACAACCCCTCTGGTGAATCTACCGTGAGGCGTGTTGAGAGCCGGTAAGCCGCCGCTGAGCACAGTGGCGGCCGGGAGTGCCGGGTTGTGGGGATGCCTGTCCAGGATCGCCGAGTGAGCTTGCTTCGGAGCGGGGCCGTCGCCGCGCTGACCGCGCTCGCGCTCGCTTCGGCGCCCGCAGCGGCCGAGCGGGCGCAGGCCCGGCTCTCCGTCACGGCGATCGTCGTTGAAGCCTGCGTCGTCTCCACCTCTGGAATGACGCCATCCGATCCGGCCGTCGCCTGCAGCAGCGGCAGCCAAAGCGCCGTGACGGTCGAGCCGTCGCCGCCTTCCCCCCCTGCGACGCCAGGCGCCAGCGCCGCCGAGACGGCGCAGCCGGCGCCGCCGAAGGTGGTCACGATCTCCTACTGACCTCGCGCGCGAGGCTGAGCCGGCCACATTTCGCCGCGTTCTTAACGCCTTTTTAACGCTGCCCCCTCATTAACCGCATCGTGAGTGGAACACATTGGTAACCACTCGCGGCTTCGGCGGACGGCGCGAACCTCGCACCGGCCGCCGGAACGGCAGAAAGGGAACAGGAATGCTCACCAACCTCTCTCCCCGGGCACGCGCCTCGGGCTATTTGCTGGCTGCGTGTGCGGTCGCTCTGGCGCCGTCTGCGGCCTCGGCCGCGGTCGCCAACTCGACGCTCAGCGTCGATGCGACCGTCACCGCGAACTGCACGGTTTCGGCCGGAAGCGTCTCGTTCGGCAGCGTCAACCCGATTTCGGGCTCGAACGCCGACGCGACTGGGAGCTTCAGCGTCACCTGCACCAACGGCACGTCCTGGTCGGCGGCCGCGGGCGTGGGCTCGGGCAGCGGCGCCAGCTTCACGGCGCGGCGCATGACCTCCGGCGCGAACACGCTCAACTACAACCTCTACACCAGCTCGGGCTACGGCACCGTCTGGGGCGACGGCACCAGCAGCACGGCGGCGATCACCGGCACCGGCACCGGTTCGGCGCAGAGCACGTCCGTTTACGGGCGCATCGGCTCAGGCCAGACTTCGGTCCCGCCGGGCAGCTACGCCGACACCGTGTCGGTTACCGTCACCTACTAAGCGAAGGGGCCCCGCATGCGACTCAAGCGAGTTCTGACGATCGCGTGCGGGGCCGCCCTCCTGGCGGCGGTTCCGGCCGCGCCGGCCTTTGCCGGCACGCTTCAGGTCAACCCCGTCCTTCTCCAGATCAACGCCGGTCGCCGTACCGCCACCGTCACGGTGCGCAACGAAGAGGCGACGCCGGTCACGATCCGGGCCTATGCCCTGGCCTGGAGCCAGGTGGACGGCGAGGATCGCTACGAAGACACGGCCGCGATGGTCGTCTCGCCCCCCATTTTCACGATTCCCGCCGGCGGCACCCAGCTCGTCCGCGTCGGCCTGCGCACCGCTTCAGGGAGGCCGCAGGCCTACCGCCTGATGATCGAGGAGATCCCGGAGGCCAATCCCGCCGGCGGCATCCGCGTCGCGCTGCGGCTCAACCTGCCGCTTTATTCCGGCGTCGAGGCCGGCGCGCCCGGCGACCTTCGCTGGAGCGCGCGCCCGCGCCCCGAAGGCGGCTGGACTGTGGAAGCTTCGAACCGCGGCACCGGCTATGTCCGGCTCGATCCGGCTGCCGCGCAGGCGGCGACCGGCCTCGAGCCGGGCGGCAACATCAATTTCGGCACCGTGCTGCCGGGCGCCACCCGGCGCTGGCAGCTCGGCGCCGACTCCCGGATCCTGGACCGTTCGCGGTTCGATCAGATTGCGGGGGCAGGCGGCCATGTCGCGGCTCAAGCGGGCAGCGACTAGACTCTGCATCGGCGTCGCCGCGTTCGCTACCACAACCGCGCTCGCGCAAGCGGGCGGCGGCGATGCCCTGCGCCCGGCGCTCCTCGAGGTTACGGTTAACGGACAGCAACAGTCGGAGCCGGTCCTGTTCCTTCAGGACGCGGAGGGCACGCTCTACGCTTCGGCCGCCGTCCTCGAACAATGGCGAACGCGCCCGCCGCCCGGCGAGCCGGTCCTCTTCGAGGGCGAGACCTATTACCGCCTGAGCTCGCTCCCGGCGATCCAAGTGCGCCTGTCGGCGCAGGACCAGGCGGTCGCGATCGAGCTGCCGCCCTCGGCCTTCGAGGTCCAGCGCGCGGCGGTCGACCAGAGCGAAGAGCTGCCGATGACCCCGGCGGGGACGGGCGCCTTCCTCAACTACGACGTGCTGGTCGAGCATGCGCGCGGCGCCACCGACGCCAGCGGCGCCTTCGAGGCCGGGCTGTTCACGCCCTATGGGGTCGGCCAGACGAGCTTCATCGCCTCGGCCGCATCGGGCGACGAGCGGCTGGTGCGGCTCGATTCGCACTGGGACATCGACCGGCCGGCCGATGCGACCAGCATCCGGATCGGCGATTCGATCTCGTCCGCCGGGCCGGGCGCGGCGCCGGTGCGCTTCGCCGGCGTCCAGTATTTCCGCAATTTTGCGGTGCGTCCCGGCTTCATCACCATGCCGCTGCCCGCGGGCCTCGGGGAGGCGAGCGTGCCTTCGGTCGTGGACGTCTACGTCAACAACGTCCTTCAGGGCTCCCGCCAGGTCGCCCCCGGCCCCTTCCAGCTGGACAACATCCCGGTGCCGTCGGGCGGCGGGACGGTCCAGCTCGTCGTGCGCGACCTGCTCGGGCGCGAGGTCGTGTCGGAGCAATCCTACTACGCCTCCACGCAGATGCTTCGCCGGGGCCTGCACGATTTTTCCTACGAGGCCGGGTTCGTCCGCCAGGGCTTCGGCCGGCGAAGCAACGACTATGGCGAGTTCATGGCCTCGACGACCCACCGCTACGGCCTCACCGACCGAGTCACCGCCGAAGCCCATGTCCAGGCCAGCGAATCGCGGCAGATGGCGGGCGCGGCGGTGAACGTGCTCGCCTTCGACCTGGGTCAGTTCGGCGTCTCCAGTTCCGTGAGCCGGTCAGAGCGCGGCACCGGCTACCGCGCCGCCGCCTCGTTCGAGCGGCGGGCGATGGGCCTCTCGCTTGGTGTGCTGAGCGAATATGCGAGCGCCGATTATGCCGTCATCGGCATGCCGGCCGATTACGTGCCGCCGCGGCTCGTCCTCCAGGCCTTCGCCGACGTTTCCGTGGCGCGCGGCTCCATCGGCATGAACCTGCTCCACCGTTCGCTTCGCGACGAGCCGAGCGAGACTCTGGCGGGGCTGTACGGCTCCTACCAGGTGAACCGCACCGCCTCGGTGCAGATGTTCGCCCGCCGCGCCGTCGCCGGCACCTCGGAGACCGTTGTGGGGGCCAACCTGTCGCTGTCGCTCGGCCCCCGGCGAAGCGCGTCGGCGACCCTTGAGCATGGCCGCCGCGGCGCCAGCGGCCTGGTCGGCTATCAGGAGAGCCCGCCGGTCGGCGAAGGCGGCGGCTTTCGCGTCGCAGCCGGCTTCGGCCAGTTCGAGCGCCTGGAGGCCGCTTACGTGTACAACCTGCCCTCAGCGACGCTGAACGCGCAGGTGGCGCATGCCAATGGTGCCACCGGCGTGCGGCTGTCCGCCACCGGCGCCGTCGGTGTCCTAGGGCATGACGTTTTCGCCTCGCGCAGCCTCGGCGAGACCTTTGCGAGCGTTACCGTGGAGGGCCACCCCGGCCTCAAGGTTTATGCCGACAACCAGCTCGTCGGCGTCACCGGCGCCGACGGCAGCGTCGTCATCCCGGGGCTTCACGCCTTCCAGCCCAACCGCATCCGGATCGACGAGACCGACCTGCCGCTCGACACGCGGATCGAGGCGAGCGAGCTGATCATCCGTCCCTTCGGCCGGAGCGGCACCAGGGTACGGTTCCCGGTCGTCACCGAGCGCGGCGTCCTGATGAACGTTCGGCTCGAGGACGGCACCGCCCTTCCCGCCGGGGCCACGGTGCGGGTGGAGGGGTCCGACGAGACTTATCCGGTCGCTTCGGGCGGCGAGGTCTATGTTGCGGACCTGAGCGGGACGAAGCGGCTCACGGCCGCGTGGGAAGGCGGGCGCTGCAGCTTCACCGCCGAGGTGCCGGAAGGCGACGATCCCCAGCCGCGGATCGAGGGCCTCGTCTGCCGCTCCGACCCGGCCTATGCGGTGACGAACGCTGAGACGCCGGAACGCACCGCCTTCTGAGCCTCACATCGGCGCCCGGAACGGTTTGCGCTCGTGCGCCGTTCTGTGGGCTCCATGAGCACCCAGCTCCCGACCCTCGATGCGTCGATCTTCGAGCCTCCGCCCGAGGCCATCGACTTCTACGTGGAGTCGCTGCGGCTGCTCGCGCAGACCGAATTCCCTTTCCTGCTGTCGGGCACCTACGCGCTGTCCTGCTACACCGGCATTTCGAGGCCGACCAAGGACCTGGACATCTTCTGCAAGCCCTCGGAGGCGCCCAAGATCCTCGGCTTCTTCAAGGACCAGGGCTACCATATCGAGGTCGAGGACGAGCGCTGGATCGGCAAGGTCTGGAACGGCGAGAACTTCTTCGACGTCATCTACAACATCTCGACGGCCAGCATTCCGATCACCGACGAGTGGTTCCGCGAGGTGTACGAGGTCGAGGTCTACGGCACGAGGGTGCGGATCACGCCGCCGACCGAGTTCATCCTCTCCAAGCTCTTCCTTCAGGACCGCTACCGCTATGACGGCGCCGACGTCGTCCACGTCATCCTGACCAAGCATGAGGAGATCGACTGGCGGCGCCTGCTGAGCGCGATGGAGCTCTATTGGGAGGTGCTGCTGATCCACGTCCTCAATTTCCGCTTCATCTATCCGACCGAGCGGGAGCGAATCCCGCGCTGGCTGTTCGACGAGCTTCTGGAGCGGCTCCACGCCCAGGCGCAGATGCCGCCCGCGCAGATGAAGATCTGCCGCGGGCGGCTCCTCAGCCCCCGCGATTATGTGATCGACATCGCCGAGTGGGGCTTTGCCGACGTCGTCGGCAAGGGAATCGACGAGAAGCATGAACGAAAGAAGTGAGACGCTGACGCTGGCAGCGATCGGGGACCTGCACGTTACCGAGGCGAGCGAGCACCGCTACCGCGACCTGTTCGCCGAAATCTCCGAAGCGGCCGACGTCCTCGCTCTGTGCGGCGACCTGACCAATTTCGGCAAGACCCGCGAGGCCGAGATCCTCGCCGAGGACCTTCGCGCCTGCACCATCCCCACCGTCGCCGTGCTCGGCAATCACGACTATGAATGCGGGCAGCCCAATGAGGTCGCGAAAATCCTCCACGCCGCCGGCGTGACGGTGCTGGGCGAGCAGGCGGTGATCATCGAGGGTGTCGGCTTCGCCGGCGTCAAGGGCTTCCTAGGCGGCTTCGGCCGCGGCGAGCTCGGCGCCTTCGGCGAGAGCGCGATCAAGGCCTTCGTCGACGAGGCGCTGGACGAGGCGCGCAAGCTCGAAAACGCGCTCCGTACCCTGAAGACGGAGCGGAGCGTTGCCGTGCTCCATTATTCCCCGGTCGCCGACACGGTCGAGGGCGAGCCGCTCGAAATCTACCCCTTCCTCGGCTGCTCGCGCCTCGCGGACGCGATCGACCGGTTCGACAACGTATGCGCCGTCGTCCACGGCCACGCCCATCGCGGCCGCCACGAAGGCCGAACCCCGCGGGGCGTCCCGGTCTATAATTGCGCGATGATGGTGGCCGAGGCCGAGCTCAGCCGGCCCTACGCGCTGATCGAGGTCTAGCGCGGCGGCTGCGCGGCGGGGGCGGCGGCGGCGGCGGGAGCGGCCTGTCCGAGCCTAGGCTCGACCAGCGCCGCTGTCTCGATCGCGTCCAGCGCTCGGCGTGCCAGCACGTAGCGGCGAGCGGCGGCGATCCAGTCGGCGGCATTGTCGCGCCCGGGCAGCCGAAGCACCTCCGCGAGGGCCACGTCGACCTGGCCCGCCTCAAGCCGCCGCGTCGCCCGCCGCAGCCGCTCGGACGGCTGCGCCGAAGGCGAATCCTTGCGCCGCACGGTGATCAGGCTGCCAAGCTCGGCCTTGAGCGCCCCCCACCAATTCTGCTGCGGCCCGACGCCCGCGAGCTGCGGCCCGAGCTGCTGCAGCCCGTCCTGAAGCTCCTGAAGGGTCACCGGCTGGCGCGCCGCGGCGATGACGGTGCCGACCGCCTGCGGCTGAGTCTCGCCGAACCGCTGGCGAAGCAGGCCTTCGAGAAAGCCGAGCGCCACGCCGCGGTCCAGCGCCCGGCGCGCCGCGAAAGCGACGAGCAGCCCTTCGGCGCGGTCGGCATTGCCCACTGCGGCGCGCGACTGGCTGTAGACCTGGCCCATCCGCCGCTCGAGCTCGGCGACCCGGCGGGTGATCTCGGGATCGATGACAATGCGCTGCGGCTCGTCCGCCCCGGCGGCGGGGTCCGCCTGCACGCCCAGCGCCGGCTGCGGCTGCACCGGCTGCGGCTGCACGGGCTGAGGCGCGACGGCGGGCGGCGGGGCGGGCACGATGCCCAGCATGCGTGCCCCGCTGTCCCAGCGCGACAGCAGCCAACCCATCGCCGCCAGGCCGAGCAGGAAGAACAGGCCCGGCAGCAGCAGATAGGCGAACAGGCTGCGGCGCCGGGGCACGGCGCCGCTGTCGTCGGCCTGGTCGTAATCGTCGTTCATCGCCGTTCAGTCTGGCACAGCTTGGCGGCAAGCTCCAGCAACGCCGCGTCGGTCGGCTCCGCCGCCGCCGCCGCCGCTCTCCACCCGCCGCCCGCCGCCGCCGCCGCCGCGGAGCTGATCGCGGCTACCGCCACCTTCGAACGCGCGTCGCCGGCGAGCGCCGCGAAGCGCATCGCCGCCCGGGGCGAATGGAGCAGCGCGACTGCGCCGTCCTCGATAGCAAGCCGGGCCGCGTCGGTGAGGCCGCCGGTCGGTTCGGTGGCGTAAACGGGCACCACCGTCACCTGGACGGACGCGTGGTGGTCCGCCCTCCGCTCCCGCCCGCAAAGATGGAGCGCGCGGCCGATGCCGTCTGCAGCCATCCTCTCGAGCAGCGCCGCCGCGTCGGCGTCCCCGCTGCGCACCATCCCAAACCCGGCGCCCCCCGCCGCCGCCGCCGTCGCCTCCCCGACAGCATAGCAGGGCAGGTGCAGGAAGGCGTGGAGGCCCGACCCGCCATGGCGCACGGCGTTGGCGCTGGTCAGCATGACGGCATCGAACCGTTCCGCCGCCGGCGCCTCCCACGCGAGCGGCCGCACCGTGAACAGGGGCGCCACGACCGGCGTCAGCCCCATTGCCCGCGCCCGCGCCGCCGTCTCGTCCGCTCCAGGTTGCGGGCGCAGGACCAGCACGGTGGCGGTCACGCTGCGAACATCGCCCTGAGCGCCGGGCTCGCCCGCTCCAGCAGGAGCCTCGCCAGCGCCGCCGGGTCCTCATTCTCGCCGCGCCGCACTTCCGCGCCATCGGGGCTGAGTATTTCCGCTTCTAGGACGGCCCCGCGGGCATGGGCGGCGACGGCCGACCGGCAATCTCCGCCCAGAGCGGCCAGGAAGGCACGCTCCGCGTCGACGCAGCGGTGGGTGGCGACGTGGTCCACCGCTTCCACCGCAGCCCGCACGGCCCGGTTGTCCGCCAGCACCTCGATCCCCACCGCACCCTGGGCGGGCGCGGGAATCATGTCGTCGATCGCAGTCCCGACCCCGCCGAGCCCGATCCGGTCCAGCCCCGCCGCCGCCAGCAAGGTGGCGTCGGCCTCGCCCCGCTCCAGCTTGGCGAGCCGCGTCTGGACGTTGCCGCGCAGGGTCACGATCTCGAGGTCCGGCCGGCGCGCGAGCAGCTGCGCGCGGCGCCGCGGCGACGACGTCCCCACGCGCGCGCCCTGGGCCAGATCGGCCACCTCATCCGCGCCGACGAGCCGGTCGCGCGGGTCGGCCCGCTCCAGCATCGCCGCGATAGCCAAGGCCTCGGGCCGGATCGTCTCCACATCCTTCATCGAATGGACCGACAGATCGGTTCGACCTTCGATGAGGCAGCGGTCCAGCTCCTTGGTCCACAGCGCCTTGCCGCCGACTTCCGCCAGCGGCCGGTCCTGGATCACGTCGCCGGTGGTGGTGATCGGCACGATCTCCACCGCCTCCTCGTCCCAGCCGTGAGCGGCGCGCAACGCCTCGGCGGCCATGCGCGCCTGCGCCAGCGCCAGCGGCGAGCCGCGGGTGCCGAGGCGCAGCGGGCGGGGGAAGGGCGCGGCCATGCGGCGCTTGTGCTAGCGGCTCCCCGAATGGCAGGGAAGGGCGGCGATGAGCCTGATCCTCGGCATCGAATCGAGCTGCGACGAGACGGCGGCGGCTCTGGTCACCTCCGACCGGCAGATCCTCGCGCACCGGCTCGCCGGGCAGGAAGCGGCGCACGCGCCCTATGGCGGAGTCGTGCCGGAGATCGCCGCGCGCGCGCATGTCGAGATCTTGCCCGGCCTGATCGAAGACGTGCTGCGGGAGGCGGGCGTCTCGATAGACGATGTCGACGCCGTCGCCGCGACCGCCGGGCCGGGACTGATCGGCGGGGTGATGGTCGGGCTGGTGACCGCCAAGGGTCTCGCGCTCGCGGCCCGAAAGCCGCTCGTCGCGCTCAACCACCTCGAAGCCCATGCCTTGTCGCCGATGCTCACCGCGCCGGATCTCGCCTTTCCCTATCTTCTGCTGCTCGTCTCGGGCGGGCACTGCCAGCTGCTGCTGGTCGAAGGCGTCGGCCGCTACCGCCGCCTCGCCACCACCATCGACGATGCCGCCGGCGAAGCCTTCGACAAGACCGCAAAGCTGCTCGGCCTCGGCTATCCCGGCGGACCCGCGGTCGAGCGGGCGGCGACCGACGGCGATCCAGGCGCGGTGCCGCTGCCGCGGCCGCTGCTCGGCTCGTCGGAGCCGCATTTCTCCTTCGCCGGACTCAAGAGCGCCGTGCTCCGCGCGCGGGATACGGGGCAGTACGCTGATGCCGATATCGCCGCTTCCTTCCAGCAGGCGGTGGTGGATTGCCTCGTCGACCGAACCACGAAGGCCATCGCCTCCCTGCCGGGCGTCACCGCGCTCGTCGTCGCCGGCGGGGTCGCCGCCAATCAGGCGATCCGCAGCGCCCTCACGGGTCTGGCGCAGGCCAGCGGTCTCGCCTTCGTCGCGCCGCCTCTGTGGCTGTGCACCGACAATGCCGCGATGGTGGCCTGGGCAGGCGCCCTGCGGTTCGAGGCGGGGCTGACCGACGGTCTCGACGCTCCCGCCCGCGCCCGCTGGCCGCTCGACCCGCAAGCCGAGGCCGCGCGCGGCGCTGGAGTGAAGGCGTGAAGCTCGGCGTCGTCGGCGCCGGCGCCTGGGGGACGGCGCTCGCCCAGGTTGCGGCGGGCGGCGGCGGAGAGGTGCTGATCTGGGCGCGCGAGCCGGAGGTAGTCGAGGCGATCAACGCCGGGCACGAGAACACGGCCTTCCTCCCAGGGGTTCCGCTTAGCCCCTCCATCCGCTCGACCGGCGACCTCGGCGCGCTGTCAGGTTGCGAGGCGCTTCTGGTCGTCGCTCCGGCCCAGCATCTGCGCAGCGTCGTCTCGCAGCTTTCGACGGACGGGCAGCTGCTGGTCCTGTGCGCGAAGGGGATCGAGGACGGCACCGGCATGCTGATGCACGAGGTGGCGCGCGAGGTGCAGCCCTCGTCCCCTGTCGCGGTCCTGTCCGGACCCACCTTCGCCCATGAGGTGGCCGCCGGCCTGCCGACCGCCGTCACCCTGGCCGCGGAGGACCGCGAGCTCGGACAGCGGATCATCGACCGAATCGCCCGCCCCTGGTTCCGCCCCTATTTCTCGGACGACGTCGCCGGCGCCGAGGTGGGCGGGGCGGTCAAGAATGTGCTCGCCATCGCCTGCGGCGTCGTCGAGGGGCGCGGCCTCGGCCTCAACGCGCGTTCCGCCCTGATCTCCCGCGGGTTTGCCGAAATGACCCGTTTCGGCCTCGCCAAGGGTGCCCGTCCAGAAACGCTGGCCGGCTTGGCGGGCCTCGGCGACCTCGTCCTCACCTGCTCGTCCACAAGCTCCCGCAACTTCAGCCTCGGCAAGGGGATCGGCGAAGGCGGCCGCCCCGCCGATCTCCTCGCCGACCGCAAGACGGTGGCCGAAGGCGCCTTCACCGCTCCGGTCCTCAAGCGCGCCGCCGATGCGCTCGGCGTCGACATGCCGATCGCCGGCGCCGTCTGTGCGCTGCTGGCCGGCGAA
>DASZEO010000073.1:0-1676 GCA_035940755.1 Allosphingosinicella sp.
GCTCGAACACCCGCGCCTTCAGCGCCGGGTCGCGCTCGAAGCTGATCGTGTTCGGGGCGGCCGCGACGATGTCCTCGCGGCTCATCAGCCGCGTGACCGGAACCACGGAGGAGCCGGAACGGACGCCGTAGCCGATGCAGATCTGGTCCGGGTTGCACGGCAGCGGGACGAGGTCGGAGGCCTGGAACACGCCGCCTTCGGCGATCCGCCGCCTGAGTCCGGAAAGCGTCGCCCGGTGAAGCGCGGGATCGAAGCCGACATTGCGGCCGGCGTCCTGCACCGGCTGAAAGACCACGCCGCGCACGCAGGACCAGCCGAGCGCATGGTCGACGATCGCCGCGCACTCGTCGTCGTTGACCCCGGCACGGACCGCGCAGACCAGGGTGGTGGAGACTCCCGCCGCCTCGAGCCGCTCCAGCGCCCGCTGACGGATGCGCGCAAGATGCGCACCGCGAAGCTCCATCAGATGGTCGTCGTTCAGCGAATCGAACTGCAGGTAGACCTCGAAGCCGGGGCCGATCGCCTTCAGCCGCTCGGCGAAGCCGTCCTCCTGGGCGATCCGGACGCCGTTCGTGTTGACCATGATGTGGCGGATCGGCCGGGCGCGGGCGGCGGCGACGATCTCCCAGAATTGCGGATGGATGGTGGGCTCGCCGCCCGAAAGCTGGACGAGGTCGGGCTCCCCCTCGGCCTTCACCACCGCGTCGAGCATCGCCTCCACCTCGGCGAGCGGCCGGTGGCCGCCCTTCCCCACCGCGCTGTCGGCGAAGCAGACCGGGCAGGTCAGGTTGCAGGCGTCGTTGATCTCGACGATGGCGAGGCAGGAATGCTGCTCGTGGTCGGGGCACAGGCCGCAGTCCCACGGGCAGCCGCGCTCCGTCCGGCTGGCATTGTAGAGCGGGCGGTCGCCCGGCTTGATCCAGCGGCGGATGCCGAGCCAGTAATCGGCATCCTCCTCGATCAGCGTCTTGGTGACGCCGTGATCGGGGCAGCGTTTCTGGTAGTAGACGCGGCCTTCCTGGCCGATGATCTTGGCCGGCACCAGCTCCCAGCACGTCTCGCACAGGCTCGTGGTCTGGCCGTAGAAGATCCACGGCACGCTCTTGCGTGCGAGGTCAGAGGCTTCGGCGAGCGCGTGCATCGAATGTCAGCGCATAAGCGATCATCGCCAGCGCGAGAAGCTGAAACAGGTTCAGCGGCCCGACGAGGTCCGGATAGGGCTTGGCGAACTCCCACACGAAGCGCTGCGCCGCATACCAGAGCACGAACAGATAGAAGGCGCGGCCGCGGGTCCATGCCGCCCGCCGCTTGAGCGCCGCGAGATAGAGCGCGAGGAACGCCGCCATTGCGAGGCTCTCGTAAACCTGCACCGGGTGGCGCGAGACGCCGTCGCCCAGGTCCATGGCCCACGGGAGGTCGGTCGGAGTGCCGTAAGTCTCGTCGTCGAGGCCGGCGAAGAGGCAGCCCCAGCGCCCGACGGCGATGCCGAGCGCCAGCGGCCCGACCCAGATGGCACCGGTCGAGCCGCGAATCTCGCGTGCCCATTTGTAGAGCTCGACCGCCAGGATCGCTCCGGCGAGCGCTCCGGCGACGCTGTGCGACGGGCGCGGCACCGCGAACATTCCGCTGTTGAGCGAGCCCAGCCCCCAACCCCCGGCGATGGCGCCGAAGGCGAG
>DASZEO010000074.1:0-3835 GCA_035940755.1 Allosphingosinicella sp.
GCAGCGGACAGTAAGGCGAAGTGTAGCCGAATCTCCGGTCGCAACGCCAGATGGAGATCTACCGGCCTGTCTCGCCCAAGGCTGTCAGGACCCACGTCGCGCGGCGCCGGGTGCCGGCGTCATCAGCCCGTTGCAGATCCCGAAGTTCCTGCCGGAAGCCGGCATCGTCTACCGCGGCGGCCGCCCGGCAATAATGGCGGAACTCGCGGCGCTCGGGCTTGCCGACGGCGTTGACGATAATCGCCTTGAGCCGCTTCGCCTCATGGCGGCCCAGCTTTCGCCGCTTCAGCTCGGTCAGCAGCTTCGCCTTCATGTAGCCCGACCGATGGAAGATCGGATCGGCTTCGAGGAACTCGAGAATGTCGAGCGTGTCGAGTTCCGAGACGTGCCTTTCGCCCTGCTCGACTTGCCGCAGAGCCTCGGGATAGACGAGCGCCTGAGCGGCCCGGAACGCCTCAATCGCCCCGAGCCACCGGCGTGTCTTGGCGTCGGCTTCGTCCTTCCTGTCGGCCACGAGCCTCAAGGCCGCACGGACTTCCGCCTGAGCCGCATTCGCCTCGCCTGCGAGCTTCGAATAGCGCGAATGATCCATGCGCCGGGCTTAGCCGAGCAGGGCTTAACATTGTTCGCTGTTCCGTCCCGTTGCTTAGGCCGCTGACGCTGCATCCTTCCACAGCGCTTGGTAGCGCGGGTCCTGTCGGAGCAGCGACCGGTGCTCGCCGTCGCCGGCGAGGCGGCCGTTTTCGAGGAAGATGACGCGGTTCGCCAGCTCCACCGTCTCGAGGTTGTGCGTGACGATGAAGGTCGTGGCGTTCGCCATGAGCGGCTTCAGCGCGCCCCGGACGAGCTGCAGCGCCTCGCCGTCCAGCTGTGACGTCGGCTCGTCGAGGACTAGCAGCCGCGGCCGGCGCAGGAACAGCCGCGCCAGCGCGATCGACTGCCGCTCGCCGCCCGAAAGCTGGGCGCCGCGCTCGCCCACCAGCGTCTCCAGCCCGAGCGGAAAGCGGCCGAGGAGCCGGTCGACGCCCGACGCGCGCACCGCCTCTTCCACCTCCTGCCGGCTCGCGCCCGGCCTGCCGTAGGCGATGTTCTCCCCGATCGTGCTTTGGAACAGGAAGACGTCCTGCGGCATCACCCCGATCAGGCGGCGCCACGCATCCAGGTCCCATTCGCGAAGGTCGGTGCCCGCCGCGAGGATCCGGCCCGTGACAGGGTCGTGCAGGCGCATCAGCAGGTCCATCAGCGTGGATTTGCCTGCGCCATTTCGCCCGGTCACCGCCACCGCCTCGCCCGATTCGACCGAGAAGGAGACGGCGTCGAGGATATCGCGCTCGGCGCCGGGGTAGCGGAAGCGAACCGCTTCGAAAGCGACGCTCGGGACTTCGGCGGACGCCCAGCGTCCGTCGGCGGGGAGCTGCTCCCGGTCGGCGAGCAGCTCCTCCAGGCGCTCGCCCACCGCCCGGCTGGTCTGGATGCTGCGCACATAGGCTTCGACATGGCCGAGCGGGCGGGCGAGGATCTCCATATAGGCGATGAAGGCCACCAACGTGCCGGCGGTGATTTCGCCGGCGATGATCAGCCCGCCGCCGTACCAGACCACGAGCACCAGGCCGAGGAGCTCGACCATGTCGCCGAGCGGCTCCATCAGGGCGTACACTTTGCCCTCGCGGAGCTCGAATTCCAGGACGCCGCGATTTTCCTCGTCGAGGCGGGCGAGCTCGTGCGCCTCGTTCCTGAAGGCCTGGATCGTTCGCACCCCGGCGAGCGTCTCCTGGAACCGCGCCGCGAGCCGCGCCGACAGGCGCTGTGCCGACCGGCGCAGGCTGGGGAGGGGCTGGCCGAGATAGAAGGTCAAGCCGGCGGCGGCGGCCATGAAGAGGATGATCACGAGCGCGAGGCCCGAGTGGAGCATGAGCATCAAGGCAGTGACGCCGATCACGACCAATATCTCGCTCGGCAGGTCGCGAAGCAGCCTCGCCACGGACGCTTCGAAGATCTTGGTGTCGCTGGTCAGCCGGTGGGTCAGCTCGCCCGTTCGGTGGCGGGCGAAGAAGGAGAGCGCCTGGGCGTGGACGTGGGTGAGGACGCGCCGGCGCAGCGCGTAGGAGCAATGGAGGATCATCAGCGCGTCGGTCCGCAGCAGCGCGACGTGAGCGACATAGAGCACCGCCAGAACGCCGATGGCGCTCAGCAGCCACATGTTCATCCCGGCGCCGCCGCCGTTGCCGAGCACCGCATCGATCACCTCCTTCATCAGCCACGGCACAGCAAGCTCGGCCGCGGCCATCGCCGCCGAGCAGGCGAGCAGCAGCGCCAGCAGGTCCTTGCGGTAGGAGACATAGCTCCAGAGGAAGCGCGCCCAGCTCATCCGTGGTTTCGGCCCCGGCTTCGAGTTCGGGCCCGCAGCCGCGAGCCCGTTTCCCGCGCCCCTATATCAGAGTGAAGGCGTAGGAGCGCCGGTTGAGGTGCATCACCATGCAGGACAGCAAGGCGCCGCCTTTATGATATTCGCTGAGGTTGAAATACTGGACCTCGAGGCCGAGCCGGATGGCGAGGTCCTCCAGCTCGCGGTTCTTCTTCACCTCCTCGAAATAGTCGTCGCTGCCCGCCTTCAGCTCGTGGAGGTGCGAGCCGTTGAGGATGAGGTTGTGGTGCCGCACGGAATTGCAGATGCCGGAAAAGGCGGCGTCGGCCGACACGTCGATGACGTTGGTGTGGCGGCCGAGCTCCGCGATTTCCGCCTTGGTGTAGAGCTCGGTGCACACCATCGTGTCCTCGGCGGTCAGCGGGAAGACCGAGCAGTCGAGGTGGTAGAGATATTTCTCGACCATCCCCAGCTTGACGATCTCCATGCCGAACTCCGCTTCCATCCAGTCGTAGGTCCGGCGCTCCGAGCGCATGCCGAAGCCGCCGACGTAGATGTTGCCATGGAGGTGCTTGAGGTCGGCCTCCCCCTCGAAGCGGTGGGGAGCGACGTGGATCGTGTAACCCAGCGCCTCGAAGAAGGCCTTGCCGACCGCCGTCTCGCCCTTGCGCGGCTCGCTCGTGAAGTTCGAAAGCACGACCGTGTCGCGCCCCGGCAGGTGCTCCAGCACGATGCCGAGATTGGCCGTGAAGACGAGGTCCTGAAGCCGGCAATTGGCCGGCGCCGGGAGCAGGAACACGACCGAGCCGGCGGCGAGATGCTGGTAGACCTGGCCGAACTGGGTGAGGGCCCGCGCCCGGTCCACCTGCCGCCCCGCCTCGTCCAGCTCCTCCATCCAGGCATTGTTCGGACAATCCGCCGTGTAGGAAAGCGGGAGGTTCATCAGGAAGACGGGCTGGTCGAGCGTGCCCGGGCTGCTGTTCTCGATCGCTGCGGCCGCGGCCGCATCAGCCGCCTGCCGCGGCTCGGCGCCGACGGCTGGCCGCTCCAGCGTTGCGGTGTCGGCCGGGCGTTCTCTGGTAATCAGGTCCATCGCGTTTTCCCCTGTTGAAGCCGTTGCCGCGGCAGGCTTTAGCCGCGGTTCTTCGGGCTGATTCTGATGAGCGGATCGACGCCCGCTTCGACGTGCGTGCCGGTCTCCTGCAGCGGCTCGAAGCGCCAGCGCTCGGAGAGCGGGACGATAAGGTCCACCTGCGATCCGAAGCGGATCTGCGAAAAGCGCCGGTTCTGGTCCATCGCCACGTTCTGGCCGAGGTTGAACGGCGTGATGCAGTCCACGTCATAATCGGCGATCTGGAGCAGGTAATAATTCTGCCCGAGCAGCGGGGCGTAGATCCGGTTCAGCATGCGCTGGTTGCTGTGGAGATAGCCGGCGTCGGAACAGTCGACGCACAGATCCTCGATCAGCGC
>DASZEO010000075.1:0-14296 GCA_035940755.1 Allosphingosinicella sp.
CGCCGCCGCGGCGACACTTGCCGCGCGCGGCTGCCGAGTCACTGTATTCAAGAACCGGCTCGACCCCCGCGAGCCGGGCGTCGAACGGCTGCGCGCCGCCGGCTGCCGTCTGAAGGAGCTTGCTAAGCTGCCGCTCCTGCCGCGGATGATCTATTCGGCAATTGCGATCTTCACCTATCCGCTCACGTTCGGCTACCAAGCGGTGCGCTTCTACCTCAGCCTTAGGTTGCGCCGGCGCCCCGACCTGCTCGTGATATCGCAAGGTGGCAACCATGACGGCTGGCTCTATGCGCAAGTCGCAATCCGCCTTCGTTTACCGTTCGTACTGATCAGCCAAAAGGCCACGGACCTCTACTGGCCGCTGGACACGCGGCGGGGGTGGATTCGAGAGGCCTACGAGGGCGCGCGCTGGTCGTTCTTCGTTTCCCGGCACAACCTCGCGCTGACGCAGGAGCAACTTGGCATCAGGCTCGAGCACGCGTCCGTCGCGCGCAACCCTTTCAACGTCACCTGGGAGGCAAGCCGGGAGTGGCCTCGAACCGACCTCGGCTTCCGCTTCGCCTGCATCGGCCGGCTCTATCCCAAGGAGAAGGGGCAGGATCTGGTGCTGCGCGTGCTGGCGCGGCCGAAATGGCGGGCGCGCCCCGTCAGCCTGACCTTCTTCGGCTCAGGCGAGCAGGCGGCGGGGCTTGCCGGGATGGCTGACTTTCTTGGACTCGAAAATGTGCGCTTCGGCGGATTCGTCCAGGACGTCGACGCCGTCTGGGCCGATCACCATGCGCTGGTCCTGCCCTCGCGGGCGGAAGGGCTGCCGCTCGTGTTGGTGGAGGCCATGTTGTGCGGCCGCGTGGCCATCGTCACCGACGTCGCCGGCAATCCTGAAGTTGTGGAGGACGGGGTCACCGGCTTTCTCGCCCGCGCCGCCACCGAGGACGCGCTCGATGAAGCGATGGAACGCGCCTGGCAGCGACGCGGCGAATGGCGCGAGATCGGTGCGCTAGCCGCCGAACGCATCCGCCGGCTGGTCCCGCGCGACCCTGCCGCGGTCATGGCCGACCACCTGCTCGGCCTGTGCGACAGCGCGCCGCCCGCGATTGAGGCGGGCCCCGGCGTCGGCGCTGACCAGACAACCGAAGCCGCCCCCCGCGAGGAGGGGCGGCTCCGTGATCGTTCGCTGGCCGGAGCTTCCTAGCGGCGGCCCGCCGGAAGCCCCGTTCGGAGCTTCTAGCCGTAAATGTCGAAGCTGGCGTAGGTTAGATGCGTGCCTGCGGTGACGGTCGCGAACAGCACGGCCGCAGTCCCGCCGACGCCGTCGGCGTCGTAGAAGATCTTTCCGCTCGCCTCGTCGTAGATGATGCGATCGCTGGCGTCAGCCGCCGCCGTTCCGGCGTGGAAGGCGTCCTCACTGACCGTGCGGGCCGAGCCCACCCCTGAAAAGGCATAGCGGGCGAGCATGATCTTGTCCTGACCGACGGTGAAATCCAGGATGGCGTCGGCATTCGCGGCTCCGATATCGGTCATGTAGAACTTGTCCCTGCCGTCGCCGCCGGACAGCCGGTCGTTGCCGCTGTTGCCCCAGATCTGGTCGTTGCCGGCGCCGCCCTCAATGACGTCGTCGCCCCCGAAGCCGACCAGCCAATTGTCGGCGTCATTGCCTCTGATCGAGTTGGCGGCGTCGTTGCCGCGGCCGGAGATGTTGGCAGGGCCGATCAGCACCAGATTTTCAACGTTGGCGCCGAGCGTATAGCTGATCGAGCTCTTCACCGTGTCGATGCCCTCATGGGCCTTCTCGATCACCTTGTCGCCGATGTGGTTGACGAAGTAGGTGTCGTGGCCGGCGCCGCCGTACATCTTGTCGGCCCAGCCGCCCCCGTCGAGGGTGTCGCTGCCGCGGTCGCCGATCAGCGTATCCTTGCCGCCGCCGCCCTTTAGGACGTTGGCAGCGATGTTGCCGATCAACGTGTCGTTGCCGCCGCCGCCGGTGGCATTCTCGATGCTGACGTGGTTGGCGATGGTGAAGCCGCCATAGATGCCATCGGCATAGGAGACCCAGCCGCCTCCGCCGGGCTCGTATTTGAGAGTGGCGGCGCGAAGATCGATATTGGCGTCCCGCTCCCCCTGGTAGACGATGGTGTCGATGCCGCCCGCGTCCCAGATGCAGCTATAGAAGGTGCCTGGCGCATTGACGTCCTTGAGCGTGTAGACGTCGTTGCCCGTCGCCCAATCTTCATTGACGCCGTATTTGTCCTGGAGGACGGCGATGTCGAAGGCCATCGGGCCGCCGAGATAGCCGTAACCCACGTCGGTCGGTGCGTTGCCGTAGGGCGAGGTCTGCCAGCCGTCCATGTAGGACATCATCGTGTAGACGGCCTGGTTGAGATCGTACTGGCCGAGCGTGTAATTCGGCCAGACTCCGGTCGGATCGGGTACTTCGCCCGCCGGAGTATCGATGATGCCTTCGACCTCGCGCATCTCGCCCGAATGGCCGCCGCTGTCGTGCGGGTGGGCCAGGCCGTGACCGTGGCCGAACTCGTGGACCAGGGTCACGAACGAGAAGCCGCCCTGCTGCAGGTTGAGCTCGTCCCAGCGCTCGTCACCCGAGTTGAACAAGGCGAGGCCCTCGTCCGCCTCCTGCGGCGGGTTCATCGCGCCGAGCAGGCTGATGCCGGGCCCGGGAGTGCCGGTGTAGGTGACATATTCGAAATCCGCGTCCTCGCGGCTCTGGGTCTCCACATATACGATGTCGGCGATCTTCTCGAACTGGCGCAGCGCGGTCCAGATCGCCTCGACCTCATAGTCCTTCGCGCCGACCGCGACGGCGGCGGGCGGAATGTTGGGGTTGGTCGGATCGCTCGACCCGTAGACGTCGCCGGGCTTGGCGAAGTAGATCTTGATGACGTTCTTGCCCTCGGTCGACTCCCCGAAGTGGCCGACGGTCTCGCCCTTGTTGTCGGGCGTTCCCTGCGGGTTGCCGGTCGGCCGGATTCCCTCGTTGCCGTCGGGGTTGCGGGCGGTGCCGTCCACCTGCGTTCCCCAGTCGATCGAGTAGAGCGGGCTGTCCACGTCGTAATAGGGCCGATAGACGGCCGGATCGTTCGTCACGTCGTTGACGAACAGCTCGTAGTCGCCGACCTCGTCGCCGTTCGGCCCGCCGGCATTCCCGAACCCGCGTGCGTTGATATAATAAGTGCCGCTCACCGTCGGCTCGAAGGTCAGCAGGACGTCCAGGCCGGAGTTGACGTTGTTCTGCGGCGAAGACGCGCCGCCGTCCGCGGTCACGACCTCGAAGCCGTCCTTGGTGCCGTTCGCCCTCAGGATCTCGATATACGGATCGGCAACCGGGACGCCGCTCGGGCCGCCGGCCTTGGCATACATGCCGATCTGGTAGGATTTGCCGGCCTCGAGGGTGACCTTGTAATAATCCTGGTCGCCGGGGACATCGAGGGTGCTGACGGTATGCTCGACGGGCTTCTGCGGCGTGCCGACCGAAAGGACCGGGTTACCCGGCGCGACTCCGATGCCATCCCCCGCCGTGTCATGCGTGACCACGAGCAGTGTAGTGGGGCCGGAGACCGGGGGAATGTCGCCGACGCCATCGGCGGTGAAGGCAGTGGTGAGCTTGAGCGCGCTGGCGGCGAACATGTCGCCCAGCAGCTGCGTCGCGGCGGCGCCGGTCGGCGTGTGGAACTGGGCCGAAGCGCCGTCGCGAAGGCCGGACTGGCTGACGAGTCTCGCCCTTGCATGCTCACCTAGATAGGACATCTAATTGTCTCCTGTTTCAGCAGCTTAAGGATAGGAATGAGGCGGCGCGTGCGCGCGGCCGCAGCGATCGAAAAACAAATCGGATCGCCGCGCAGCGACGAGCGCCTGGCGGCAGTCGCCGGCCGCCGCCTTCAGTATTTGAAGAGCGGGTCCTTCGGACCCCGCGCTGAATGCCAATTGTAACCCCCTCGAACGATCCCACCGGAGATCGGAACTTCCCTTAACTCTCAAGGATTTGATTGGTTCCGTGCCGACCCGCCCCCGTCGCAGGACGAGGGCGGGAGTGGAGACCGGGTTCCGATCAGCCATAGATCAGGAAATCGGCGCTGGTGATCGGGGTGCCCGCATCCACAGTGGCCACCAGCACGGCCGCACCGCTTCCCGTTCCGTCGAAGTCGTACAGGATCTTGCCGGTCGCCTGGTCGTAGATGATCCGGTCGCTGGCGTCGTGAGCGGCCGTGCCCTTGTAGAAGGCGCCCGCCGCCAGCGGGTCGGTTCCGGTTCCGCCGAAGGCCGTAAAGGCGTCGCGCGACAGCATGATCGTGTCGTCGGCCGGCTTGAAGTCGAGGATCCGGTCCGCGTGGACGGAGCCCTTCACGTCGAAATAGAAGCGATCGAGACCGCTGCCGCCTTCGAGCGTGTCGCGGCCGGCGCCGCCGAAGATGCGGTCGTGGCCCTCGCCGCCGTAGATGCGGTCGTTGCCCGCCTCGCCCTTCAGCGTGTCGGTGCCCGCGCGGCCGAGCAGCACGTCGCCGCCGGCGCCGCCGGCGATGCTATCGTGCCCCGCGCCGGCGTCGAGGGTGTTGGCGACGGCGTTGCCGATCAGCGTGTCGTTGCCGGAGCCGGATTTGGCGTTCTCGATGGTGACGCCGTTGGCGATCGTCCAGCCGCCGTGAATGCCCCAGGCGTAGGAGATCCAGCCGCCGCCGCCATATTCATATTTCAGCGTCGCCGGCCGCAGGTCGATGTGGGCCGAACGGGCGCCGTCATAGACCAGGTTGTCGATGCCGCCGGCGTCCCAGATGCACTTCCAGGACGTACCCTCGGCGGTCATCTTGCCGTTGGCGTCGAACTGGGCGGGGGCATTCTGGTCGGGCAGGTAATAGGTGTCGTTGCCCTTGTGATAATCCTCGTTGACGCCGTATTTGTCCTGGATGGCGGCGACGTCGAAGGCCATCAGGCTGCCGATGAAGCCGTAGCCGGCGTCGTTGCGCGGCTGGCCGTAAGGGGATTTCTCCCACCCGTCCTGGTAGGACATCATCGTGTAGACGCCCTGGTTCAGGTCGTAGTCGCCGTTGGTGTAGACGGCTGTGTCGATCTCCTCGACGCCGCGCATGATGCTCGAGCGGCCGCCATTGTCGTGCGGATGGGCAAGGCCGTGGCCGTGGCCGAGCTCGTGGATCAAGGTGCCGAAGAAGACGCCGCCCGGAGCGAGGCCTTCATGGGTCCAGCGATAGTCGCCGGCATTATATTCGGTCTGACCTTCATTGGCGGTGTCGGGCGGGCTCATCCGCCCGGCGAGGCTCGGCGTCAGGATGCCGGGCGTGCCGTTGTACGAGACGAAGACGATGTCGGCCGCACCGCGATCGTCGGTCTCGATGTAAATGAGGTCGGCGACATTCTCATAGCGGTCGAGGGCGAGCTCGATCGCATTCTGCTCCCACTCCTGGAAGCCCTTGGCGACCATCGTCGTGGTCAGGTTGAGCGGGTCGGCATGGTTATCGAGGAACACCTCGTTCTCGTGGGCGAAATAGTAATAGATGACGTTCTTGCCGCCCGGCTCCAGGTCGACCGTCTGCCCGGTCGGCCGCGGGCCTTCGGCGCCGTCGGGGTTGCGCGACGAACCGTCGAATACGGTGCCCCAGTCGATCGAATGGAGCGGGCTGTCGATCGTGTAGGTCGGCTTGTAGTCGGAGACCCGCGCGAAAACTTCGTAGTCGCCGACGACCTCGCCTTTGTCGCCGTCGGTGGAATCCTGGTCGAAGGCGCGCGCGTTGATGAAGTAGGTCCCGCTCCTGGTGGCGGTGAAGGTGAGGCGGGCGTCGAGGCCGAGCGAGTCGTTGGGGCTGCCGCCGTCGGTCGAGGTGAGAAGATGCCCTTGGGCGTCGTAAATCTCGACCATCGCGTCGGCGAGGGGAACGCCGCTGAAGCCGCTCTGGGTGGCGTAGACGCCGAACTCGTAGGTCACGCCGGCCTTGAGCTCGACCTTGTAGAAGTCGAAGTCGCCGGGGGTGTTGATCGTCGAGATGAAATGCTCGCCGCCGACCGTGATGCTGTGATCGGTGCTGGTGTCGTCGGCGACCTCGTCCAGGATCGGCACGGGCAGCTCGACGACGCCGTAGGTCACGTCGCCCTTGTCGCCGATGCCGTCCGGCGCGCCGAGCAGGTCGGCATCCGTCGCCTTGTAGAAATAGGTCCGGATATCGGCAGAACCGGCTGACTTATAGTTGCTCAATATCCCCGAACGTGCAAAGTCATATTCACCCGAGACACCAAAGTCGCGCATGCGGCTCATGTCATTCCCCTTTTCTAATAAGAAGGTGCCGACGCTGGTAAGCTGTGATTACTTCTGAAATACGAAGGTAAACGGATCGTTAAATATTTTAACCATCGGTTTACAGTTCGTTTCACCCCTGGAATAGTGTCGCGTCAACACCTGCAACTGGAATTGGTTCCAAAGCAGAATGGGGAGGGTCTCGGCTTCTGTCCCGGAGCGGGCGCGGCAGGCGTCGCGCTTCTCATCCCGGGCGCTTGCGGCTAGGCTCCCGCGCCGATGACCGCGCGCATCCTCCTCGTCGAAGACGATCCCGCCTTGCTGACGATCCTGCAGGCGTCGATCGCCTATGGCGGCTTCAAGTCCGAGGCGGTCGGCAGCGGGGGCGCGGCGATCGAAGCATTCCGGAACGGGAAGTTCGACGCGGTGCTGGTGGACCTAGGCCTCCCCGACCTCGACGGGACGGAGCTGCTTCACTCGCTGCGGGAAATCTCCGACGTGCCGATCCTGGTCGTCTCCGGCCGCGACACCGAGCGCGACAAGATCGACGCGCTCGACAAGGGGGCCGACGACTTCATCCCCAAGCCGTTCCTCCCCGGCGAGCTGCTGGCGCGCATCCGCTCCGCCCTCCGCCGTTACCGTTCGCGGCCCGGTAAGAAACAGCAGGGCAGCAAGGTGGAGGCGCCCGGCGTTCGCGACCCGATCGAGATCGGGCCGCTGGTGCTCGACCCTTTCCACCGGACCGTCGAGCTCAACGGCCGCAAGACCGTCCTCAGCGACACCGAGTTCAAGGTGCTGGCGACGCTGGCGACGAGCGACGACAACGTGGTGAGCAAGCAGGCCCTGCTCAAGCGGCTCTACGATTCCGAGGCGCTGGCCGAGACCCGGATCGTCGAGGTGTACATCTCGAACATCCGCAAGAAGCTGCGAAGCATCCACGAATATGATTTCATCCTCAATTTTCGCGGTCGCGGCTGGAAGCTCGTGATCCCGACCGACTGAGGCAGCGCCGGTTGAGTCACTATCTTCGCCCCACCGGCTTCATCGACGCGCCCTTCGGCTATGACGGGCGGGTGGCGCGGCTCGCCGGCGGCCTCGCCTGGTTTTCAGCCGTGGAGGCGATCGGTCCGGACGGCAGCGAATTGCTCCCGGTCGAGGCGGTGGAGGAGCGGCTCGCCGGTCTTGGCGAGGGAGCGGCTGCGGCGTGGGCGAACCTCACCGCGCCGCGCGCGCCGCTGAAGCTGGGCGAGCGCATCGTCCGGCTCGACCAGCCGCAGGTCGTGGGCATCGTCAACGTCACGCCTGACAGCTTTTCGGACGGGGGCCGCCTCGAAGATCCGCAAGCCGCCGCCGAAGCGGGGCACGCCATGACGTCGGCCGGCGCCGCGATCGTCGACGTCGGCGGTGAATCCACGCGCCCGGGCGCGCAGCCGGTCTGGGAAGGCGACGAGGCGGCGCGAGTGGTGCCGGTGGTGAGGCAGCTGGCCGGCGCCGGAGCGGCGGTCTCCGTCGACACGCGCAAGGCCTCCGTGATGGAGGCCGCGCTCGACGCCGGCGCCGCGATGGTGAACGACGTCTCCGCTCTCACCTGGGACTCGCGCGCCGCGGAAGTCCTTGCCCAGGCACGCTGCCCGGTCGTGCTGATGCACCACCAGGGCCCGCCCGAGACGATGCAGCACAATCCGCGCTACGACCGGCCGGTGCTGCTGGAGATCTACGACTGGCTCGAGGAGAGGATCCGAACCGCTATGTCGGCCGGAATCGCGCGGGAGCGGATCGTCGTCGACCCGGGCTTCGGGTTCGGCAAGACGGTGCAGCACAATCTGCAGCTGATGAACGGCCTCGCCATGCTTCACGGGCTCGGCTGCCCGGTGATGATCGGGGCGAGCCGCAAGCGGACCATCGGCGCGCTGTCGGGCGAGGTGCCGGCCGACCAGCGGCTGCCGGGATCGATCGCCTTCGCGCTCAAGGCCGCCGAGCAGGGCGTTCAGCTGCTGCGAGTCCACGATGTGCCGGAAACGGTCCAGGCGCTGCGCGTCTGGCGCGGCCTCAGGGACGCCGCGCTGACTCCACCCTAGCGAGCTGCGCCAGCAAGGCTTGGTCGCGGCGGTAAGCGTCGGAGGCGAACACGACGCTGCCGCGCGAGGGCAGGGCGGTCAGGTAGGCGATGTAGACCGGCACCGCCTCGGGAAGGTCCGCGCGCTGCTCGGGCGCGCCGCTCGGATGCGGCACTCGCCCCCGAAACAGCCAGTGGGCGAGCCGCGGTGCGTCCTGAAGGCGAACGCAGCCGGAGCTGAGGCGGCGGTCGGCGCGGGCGAACAGCTCCCTGAACGGCGTGTCGTGGAGGTAGATGCCGATGTCGTTGGGCATCATGAACTTGATCGCGCCCATCATGTTACGCGGGCCGGGGCGCTGGCGAAGGTTCACGTAGCGGCGGCCGGCAGCGACGCCGCGCCAGTCGACGGCGGCGGCGCTGAGGGGCCGTGCCTGCGGCGTCCAGTCGGAGAGGATCTCCAGCCGTTCGGCGGCGAGGGCGCCGGGGCCGCGCCGAACCACGCTTCGTGCGCGCTCCCGCACCAGGTCCGGCGGCAGGTTCCAGTAGGGGTTCAAGACGGCATAGCGGACGAGGCCGGCCATGGCCGGCGTGGCCATCGCGGGCTTGCCGACCACCACGCGCATGCTGCCCGTCAGGCGCCCGTCCTCCACCATCCACAGCCGCGCCGAGGCTGTGTCGACGAGGATGTAGCGCCCATCGGGCCGCGGCGGGATCGCCCGCGCGCGCTCCAGATTGGCTTCGATCAGCTGCTCGAAGTGGCGGGCGCCCGCGTTCAGCGCCGCCAGCGTCGGCGGATCGGCGCGGCCGCTCTGACCCAGCCCGTGAACGGCCTGGAATTCACGGAGAACCGCCGCGACCTCATGATCGGGTGCACCGGCGGCTAGCCCGAGGCGGCGGCGCAGCAGCGCCGGCGAAGGCGCCGCGGGCAGCGCCGCCTGGGGCAATGCCGACCAGCGCGACCGATAGGCGGCAAGGCCGCGACGCAGGCCGTCATAGACCGGATTGATCCGCTCCAGCGCCTGCAGATGCGCGGCGAGCGACGGGGCCTGTGCAGCCTCCTCGAGCAATTGGGTGGCGGAGGGTTCCTCCGGCGCCAGGCCGGCGTCGATGTAGCGCATCTCGCGCTGGCGCGGCGGGCGGAGGTGGTGGCGAAAATAATCCACATAGGCCTGGGTCAGCAGCAGGTCGGCGCGCGTCAGGCGGTGCGGGTCGCCGTCGCCGGCGGCTCGAACCGCCGCGAGCAGCTCGCGTGTAAGCCACGGCGACCGCTCGAGGATCCGGAGCAGCTGGTGGGCCTCGGGCCGAAGCGCGGAACCGCTTACCCACAAGGGCTGGAAGCCGCGGTCGCGGTAGAAGGCGGCAATCTCCGGCCCAAGATCGACCGGCGCCGGGGCGGCGGCCTCGGGTTGCGGCGCCGCGCCGGGCGGAGATCGATAGGTAAGGGCGGCGACGGCGCCGGCGAGCGCCAGGGCGCCGAGGAGAGCCGGTACGATCCGCACGGCAACCGCTAGAGGCAGGCCTCCAGATACGGCTGGTCGAAGCCGAACATCTTCGCCTTCTCGAGCGTGTAGGGGCGAAGGCCCATGCACCGATATTCGCCGATGATCTTCCCGTCGGGAGTCTCGTCGAGATATTCGAACTTGAACAGCTCCTGCGTGACGATGACGTCGCCTTCCATCCCGATCACCTCGGTGATGTTGGTGCAGCGGCGGGTACCGTCGCGAAGGCGCTTCACCTGCACGATGAGGTCGACCGAGTCGGCGATCTGACGCGAGATCGCCTCCTTCGGCACCTTGATGTCCGACATCATCACCATGTTCTCCATACGCGCGAGGCACTCGCGGGGGGAGTTGGAGTGGAGCGTCGCCATCGAGCCGTCGTGGCCGGTGTTCATCGCCGCGAGCAGGTCGAAGCATTCGCGGCCGCGAATCTCGCCCAGGATGATGCGGTCGGGACGCATACGCAGGGCGTTGATGACGAGGTCGCCGATCGAGATTGAGCCCTGGCCTTCGAGGTTGGGCGGGCGGGTTTCGAGCGGCAGCCAGTGCGGCTGCTGCAGCCGAAGCTCGGCCGCGTCCTCGATCGTGATCACGCGCTCCCCCGGGTCGATCAGCTTGGAAAGCGCGTTGAGCATCGTCGTCTTACCGGAGCCGGTGCCGCCGGAGATGATGACGTTCATCCGGCTGGCGCCGGCGATCTTGAGCACCGTCGCCATCTTGTCCGACAGCGATCCCCAGGTCTTCATCATGTCGACCGTGATCGGCTTTTCGGAGAACTTACGAATCGAAATGGCGGTGCCGCGAAGCGAGAGCGGCGGAATGATGACGTTGACGCGGCTGCCGTCCTGGAGGCGGGCGTCGGCGAGCGGCGTGGTCTGGTCGACGCGGCGGCCGACCTTGTTGACGATGCGCTGGGCGATCTGGAGCAGATGCTCCTCGTCCCGGAACTGGATCTGAGCCAGCTCGAGCTTGCCCTTCCGCTCGATGTAGGTCTGGTTCGGCCCGTTGACCATGATGTCGGAGACATCGGGGTCGCTGAGCAGCTCCTCGAGCGGGCCGAGGCCGAGCAGCTCGTCGACGAGCACCTTCTCGAGCGCGAACTGCTCGCGTCGGTTCAGGTTGATCTTCAGCTCGGCGAGCACTTCGCCGATGATTGGGCGGAACTCCTCGGCCAGCTCGTCCTTCGACAAGGTTGCGGCGGCTTCCGGATCGACGCGCTCGAGGAGGCGGGGGAGCACCTGCTCCTTGATGCGGTGGATCGAGGCTTCGAAGCCTTCGGAGCGCGAATTGCCCTGCTCGCCGGACTGCGCCTGACGGTCGGCGAGGCGGGCCATGGCGTCGCCGCGCTCCATCGCCGGGAGGATCGCCTCATCCTCGGGAAGCGCCATTGTCTCGATCGGCGGGAATTGGCTGCCGCCGTCGGCGGGGCTGATCAGCGCCGGGCCCTTCATCGGGCTGGCGGTGCCGAAGCCCGCGCGGCCTCCGCCCGAGCCGTTGCCGATGCCGCTGCGTCGTCCGAATGCGCTCATATGCCTACCCGCAACCCCTGCCGTGCCTGCGATCTGCCGGTCGCTGGTGAATAGGGGGGAAACTTTGACAATTGCCTAACCCGCGCCAAGGACCGCCCCGTGTCTTCCACCCGCGCCCGCTCCGTCCGCTCCGCCCTCCTCGTCGCTCTCAGCGGCTTCGTGTCGCTGTCGATGGGCGACGCGATCGTGAAGTCGATGGCGGGGGAATGGCCGGGAACGGCCGTATCGGCGCTCCGATACAGCTTCGGCGCGATCGGGCTGGCGGCGATCGTCGCGGCTCGCCACGGACGTGCCGGTTTCGTGCTGCCGCGGCCGGCGCTTCAGTTCGGGCGGGCGGCGGCGGTAAGCCTGGCGACGATCTGCTTCTTCATGGGCGTGATGGCGATGCCGCTCGCCGACGCAACGGCGATCCAGTTCACCAGCCCTATCATCACGGCCTTGCTCTCGCCGCTGGTGCTTGGCGAGCGGACGGGCCGGGCGGTGTGGCTCGCCACCTTGCTCGCTTTTGCCGGCGTCCTGGTGGTGCTGCGCCCGAACCTGCTCGAGCTGGGTCTCGTGGCGCTCTACCCGCTGGGCGCGGCCTTCGGGATGAGCTGGCTGATGATGTTCAACCGCAAGGCCGCCGGCGACGCGCCGCTGGTGGTGATGCAGCTGCTTCTCGCGGCCATCGCCGCGCCGCTGCTGATCGCGGCGGCGGCGTTGCTTCATCTCTTCGGCGGAGCGCCCTTCGAGATCGGTGCCCCGAGCTTGGAAGTGGTGGTGAAGTGCCTTGGCGTCGCCTGTTTCGCCACCTTCGGCCATACCCTGATCTACGCTGCGGTAACGCGCGCCAATGCCCAGCTGGTCGCGCCGATGACCTACGTCCAGCTGCTCGTCGCCGCGGCGCTCGGCTGGGCGCTGTTCGGCGACGCGCCGGACGCGGCGACGTTCGGCGGCGCCGCCTTGATCATCGGCGGGGGCCTGTGGCTGTGGCGGGCGCAAAAGACGCCCGCAGTGGCGCAGACGCCGGATTAGTCCCCGACCCTTTCCGCCAGCACCGTCAGGCCGCGCTCATTGACCTCGGCGAAGCCGCCGGTGACGGCGATCCGCTCGGGCTCGCCGGGGAAGCTGCGGTAGACGGCGAGCTCGCCGTCGCGGACGGTGGACATTACCGGCGCGTGGCCTTCCAGCACGCCGAAGTCGCCCTCGGTCCCCGGGACGACGACCATGTGGACCTCCTCGGAGCGGACGAGGCGCTCGGGCGTGACCAGCTCGAAGCGAAGCGGCATCGCCTCAGGCTTCCTGAGCCAGCTTCTCGGCCTTGGCGACCGCTTCCTCGATGCCGCCGACCATGTAGAAAGCGGCCTCGGGCAAGTGGTCGTACTCGCCGTCGACGACAGCCTTGAACGAGCGAACCGTGTCCTCGATCTGCACGAACTTGCCGGGGATGCCGGTGAACACTTCCGCGACATGGAAAGGCTGGGAGAGGAAGCGCTGGATCTTGCGGGCGCGGCTGACGACCAGCTTATCCTCCTCCGAAAGCTCGTCCATGCCGAGGATGGCGATGATGTCCTGGAGCGACTTGTAGCGCTGCAGGGTCTCCTGGACGGCACGGGCGGTCTCGTAATGCTCCTGGCCGACGGTGCGCGGCTCGAGCACCCGGGAGGTCGAATCGAGCGGGTCGACGGCCGGGTAGATGCCGAGCTCGGAGATGGCGCGGCTGAGCACCGTCGTCGCGTCGAGGTGGGCGAACGATGTCGCCGGGGCCGGATCGGTGAGATCGTCGGCGGGCACGTAGATCGCCTGGACGGAGGTGATCGAGCCCTTGTTGGTTGAGGTGATCCGCTCCTGAAGCGCGCCCATGTCGGTGGCGAGCGTCGGCTGGTAGCCGACCGCGGAGGGGATGCGCCCGAGCAGCGCGGACACTTCCGAGCCCGCCTGGGTGAAGCGGAAGATGTTGTCGACGAAGAAGAGCACGTCCTGGCCCTCCTGGTCGCGGAAATATTCGGCGATGGTGAGGCCGGAGAGCGCGACGCGGGCACGGGCGCCCGGCGGCTCGTTCATCTGGCCGAAGACGAGAGCGACCTTGGAGCCTTCGGAGGTGGCATTGCCTTCCTCATCCTTGGCGATGACGCCGGCGTCGAGGAACTCGTGATTGAGGTCGTTGCCCTCGCGCGTCCGCTCGCCGACTCCGGCGAACACCGAGGTGCCGCCATGGCCTTTGGCGATGTTGTTGATCAGCTCCTGGATGAGCACGGTCTTGCCGACGCCGGCGCCGCCGAACAGCCCGATCTTGCCGCCCTTCGCATACGGGGCGAGCAGGTCGATGACCTTGATGCCGGTGACGAGGATGCTGGTCTCGGTCGACTGGTCGACGAACAGCGGCGCGTCGGCGTGGATCGGGGCCGTGTCGGTAGCGCCGATTGGCCCGCGCTCGTCGATCGGCTCGCCGACGACGTTCATGATGCGCCCGAGGGTCTTCGGGCCGACCGGAACGCGGATCTGCGAGCCGGTGTCACGCACCGCCTGGCCGCGGGTGAGGCCGTCCGTCGAGTCCATCGCGATCGTGCGGACGGTGGATTCGCCGAGGTGCTGGGCGACTTCGAGGACCAGGCGGCTGCCGCCATTGTCGGTCTCGAGCGCGGAGAGGATCTCGGGCAGGTCGCTGTCGAACGTGACGTCGACGACGGCGCCGATCACCTGGCTGATCCGGCCGACATTGTTGGTGGTTGCGGGGCGGTCGATTGCGGCGGTTGCCATTCTTTCTTCCTTCTTGCTCCCCGGCGGCGGCCGGGGCCATTTCTTGCGGTCGTTCTGACCCCCGGGCGGGGGACGAATTCAATTCAGCGCGGGCTCTTCCTCGTCGCAGCGGGTGGGGCCGTCGATCCAGACCCATTCGCCCTCGGCCTGCTGGAGGATCGCGGTCTGCTCGCCCCAGCTGCCGTCGGCGCCCTGCACCTCGTAGCGGCAGCTGAAC
>DASZEO010000076.1:0-5016 GCA_035940755.1 Allosphingosinicella sp.
CGACGAGCGCCGCCGCGAGCAGCGCGAGGGCGGCGCGCGTGGCGGTTCGGCGGGTCATCGGCGATTCACGCGGGGCGAAGGACCAGGCGGCGCAGCAGGGCGGCCGAGGCGATCACGATGAGCACGGCCAGCGCATGGAAGGCGAGGTCGATCATAGTGATGGCGAACGGGTGGAAGAATTGCAGCAGGAAAGCGGCGAGAGCGGCGACGCCGAGGCCGCCGAGCGTCGCCACCGGCGTCGGCTCGATCGGCCGCGCCCGCGACAGCAGCCACAGGACGGGGATGCCGACCGCGAGGCTCGCGCCCAGGATGAAGATCAGGCAGTCGGGATGGCCGGCGCTGCCCCAGCCGTCGAGGCCGTGCCTCATCAGCCCCCGGTAGCAGCCGGCGCCGCTGAGCAGCACCCAGAGCAGCAGGCTCGGCAGCGGCACGAGCAGCCACGCGCGCGAGCCGCCGGGCACCGACAAGGCGAAGGCGCCGCAGATCGCCAGCACACCAGTGATGAGCATCCCGCCGGTCTCGGCGGCCATCATCGCTTCGTCGCCGGCATAGCGGGCGAGCATCCCGGCGACGTCGCCGGCGAAGGCGATGAGGCCGGCGAAAAGCAGCCCGAGCGACGCGAGCAGGAGCAGCGCGCGCGAGAGCGGCGGCGCGAGCGGCTTGACCGGCCGCGCCTCGGCGGCAAGCGCCGCGATCATCTCTTCGGTCGAGCGACGGCTCACGGCTCGCCTCCGCCGAGGCCGCGCCGAAGCTTGCGGATCGCCCGGTGCACGTTGACCTTGAGCGAGGCGATCGTCTGGCCCGACGCGGCCGACGCTTCGGCGAGCGACATTTCCTTCAGCTTGACCAGCTCCAGCGCCTCCTTCTGCCTGGGCGTGAGATCCGCCATCATCCTGGAGAGCGTCTCCGCGGACTCGGCACCTTCACCTGCATTCGCTTGCTCGTCGGCGAAGGTTTCATAAGCCGCCTCGTCATGCACCTCTCGCGCGCCCACACGTCCGCGCCTTCGCGCCGCGTCGATCGCTCGGCGGGTGACGATCGCCGCCAGCCACGGCCGCACCGGCCGCCCCGGCTGGTAGGTGTGCCGCACCCGGTGCAGCGTCAGCAGCGAATCCTGAACCACGTCCTCGACCCGGTCGACCGTCTGGACCCGGCGCCGCGCCACGCTCCGGGCGAAGGGGAGGATCGCCTCGAGGAAGCGGCGATAGGCGGCGGCGTCGCCCTGCTGCGCCGAGGCCAGCAGCGCCTCCCAGGTCGAGTCGGATGGAATGTCGCCGCCGTTGATCAGTTCGGCCTCCCGCGGCGATGGTGTAACCTCAAATCGCCCGCCGCCGAAATAGCAGGGTCACGAGAGGGAATAAGAATGGCTTTCAGGATGTCGAAAAGAACCTTCCTCGGCAGCGCCGGCGCCGCTGCCGCCGCCGGAATCGCCGCCGTCGTCGCCGGGCGGGGCGCCGAGGCGTCGGCCGAAGTGTTCGAGGTGAACCTGACGCCGGCGCAATGGCGGGCGCGGCTGACGCCCGAGCAATTCCGGGTGCTGCGCCAGCGCGGCACCGAGCGCTCCGGATCGAGCCCGCTCAATCGCGAGCACCGCCGCGGCATCTTCGCCTGCGCCGGCTGCGATCTTCCGGTCTACCGATCGCAGGACAAGTTCGAGAGCGGCACCGGCTGGCCGAGCTTCGTGCGCGCCATTCCCGGCAACGTGCGCACGCGGCCGGACAACACGCTCTTCATGAGCCGGACCGAGGTCCATTGCCGCCGCTGCGGCGGGCATCTGGGCCACGTGTTCGACGACGGGCCGCCGCCGACCGGCCAGCGCTGGTGCATGAACGGCGTCGCGCTCAAGTTCCTTCCGGCGACGGCCTGACATGAAGAGGCTGCTCGCTCTCCTCGCGCTGCTGGTCGCCGCCGGCGCCGGCCTGCTGGCTTTCGGGTCGAGCGGTTCCTCGGAAGTGCCGCAGCCCGCGCCGGCGCAGCGCACGGCCGTCGCTGTGGTCGCCAGCGGCTGCTTCTGGTGCACCGAATCGGACTTCGATCATGTCGCCGGCGTGATCTCGACGACCTCCGGTTATACGGGGGGGCGAGTCGCCAATCCCACCTACCACCAGGTGTCGGAAGGCAATACCGGCCACTTCGAGTCGGTGCGGATCGTCTACGACCCCGCCCGGGTCAGCTACGCCCAGCTGATCGGCCATCTGTTCCGGACCAGCGACCCGTTCGATTCCGGCGGATCGTTCTGCGACCGCGGCTCCCAATATCGTTCGGCGATCTTCGTTCGAACGCCCGAGGAGCGGCGCATCGCCGAGGCGGTGAAGGCGCGGGTCGAGCGCCAGCTCGGCCGGCGCCCCGCAACCCCTATTCTGCCGGCTGGCCAGTTTTATCCGGCTGAGGAGTATCACCAGGATTATTACCGGAAGAACCCGCTGCGATACCGCTACTATCGCTGGAATTGCGGGCGCGACCGGCGCATTCAGGAGGTATGGGCGCACGCGCGTTGACCCTCGAGCCATCCCCCTTCGCGGTGGCGGCCGCTCGGCCGCTCGGCGCCGGCAAGTTCGAGGACGCCCGCCTGACGGCGAAGGGCGAGCGGCGGGCGCAGGTGGCGATCGAGCGGCTCGAGACGGTGTGGGTCAATACCGGCACCTTGTGCAACCTCGCCTGCACGAGCTGCTACATCGAAAGCTCGCCGACCAACGACGCGCTCGCTTACCTCAGCCTTGCCGAGGCGGAGGCCTATTTCGACGAGGCGGCGGCGCTTGGCACTCGGGTGATCGGCTTCACCGGCGGGGAGCCGTTCATGAACCCGGACATGATCGCGATGATGCGCTCGGCGCTTGAGCGCGGCTTCGAGCTCCTCGTCCTCACCAACGCGATGCGGCCGATGCGGCGCTTCGAGGCGCAGCTGCGGGCGATCGCCCTCGAGCACGGCAATCGCGTCGTCATGCGCGTCAGCCTCGACCATCATGGCCGCGAGCTGCACGAGGCGGAGCGCGGCCCCGGCACCTGGGACAAGGCGATCGACGGGCTGAAGTGGCTGGCCGCCGCCGGCTTTCGAGTCGCCGTGGCAGGGCGCCAGACGGGAGGCGACGCGGCGGCCCGCGCGGGTTATGGGCGGCTGCTGTCCGGGATCGGCGTGGAGGCGGAGCATGTCGTCCTGTTTCCGACGATGGACGCCACTGCGGACGTGCCGGAAATCACCGAGGCGTGCTGGGGCATCCTGAATGTCTCGCCCGCGGCCATGATGTGCGCGTCGAGCCGGATGGTGGTGAAGGCGAAAGGCGCGCGGCGGCCGCATGTGGTCGCCTGCACGCTGCTGCCTTACGATGACCGCTTCGCGATGGGGGAGGGACTGGCGGAATCGCTTCGCCCGGTGCCGCTCAACCATCCCCATTGCGCGCGCTTCTGCGTGCTCGGCGGCGCCAGCTGCTCGGGCTGACATGCTGTCGGTGGTGATCCCGACGCTGAATGCGGCGGAGTTGATCGGCCCATGCCTGATCGCCGTGGGCGAGGCGGACGAGGTCGTCGTCGCCGACGGCGGCTCCGCCGACGCCACCACGGCTATCGCCGAGCGCGAAGGCGCGCGGGTCATAGGCTGCAACCCGGGACGCGGGGCCCAGCTAGCCGCCGGCGCGCGGGCGGCCAGGGGCGACTGGCTGCTTTTCCTCCATGCCGACACTCTGCTCGAGCGCGGGTGGCGAGCGGCCGCCGACCGTCACATTGCGCGGCAGCGCGGCAAAGCGGCCTGCTTTCGCTTGCGGCTCGACGCGCGCGAGTGGCAGGCGCGCCTGATCGAGGCCGCGGTCGCGGTGCGCGTGCGGATGTTCGGCCTGCCCTATGGCGACCAGGGGCTGCTGGTCTCGCGCGCGCTTTACGACAGCGTCGGCGGGTTCGCACCGCTGCGGCTGATGGAGGATGTGGACCTGGTGCGCCGCATCGGCGGCTTCAGGATCGCGCGGCTGCCGATCGCCGCCGTGACCTCGGCGGAGCGCTGGCGGCGCGACGGGTGGCTGCGGCGGTCGGGGCGCAACCTGGCGTGCCTCTGCCTCTATGGCGTCGGCGTGCCGCCGGACCGGATCGCCCGGCTTTATGGCTGAGGCCGACGCGCTGTTCGAGCGCGCCGCCGCCCGGCTGTTCGATCATGACCTGACCGGCGCCCGGTTGCTGTTCGGCCAGGCCGGCGAGGCCGGGCGGCACGACGCGGCGGTGATCCACTGCAACCTCACCGCCAGCGGCGGCGACTGGCCGGGCGGAATCGCCCTGCTGCGGCAGCTGGCCCAGCGCGACCGGCGCTGCGCGCGCGAGCTCGCCGTCGTCGAGGCGATGCGGCTGACCTCCTCCGGGGATCCTGTCGACGCACCCACGGGGAAGCTAATCAGCCAATCACCGCACCTGACTTTCTTCGATGGGCTCTTCACGCCCGCCGAATGCGCCTACCTGGCCCAAGCCGCGGCGCCGATGCTGGAGCCGTCGGTGGTGGTCGACAACCGCACCGGGCGGCAGGTGCGCGACCCGGTGCGAACATCCGACGGGATCGGCTTTACCTGGCCGCTCGAGAACCCGGCCGTCCACGCGCTCAACCGCCGCATCGCCGCCGCCAGCGGCACGGGCGTCGAGCAGGGCGAGCCGCTCCAGGTGCTGCGCTACCGGCCCGGCCAGGAATATAAGCCGCATTTCGATGCCATTCCCGGCTTCGCCAACCAGCGCGTGATGACGATGCTGGTCTGGCTCAATGAGGGTTACGAGGGCGGCGAGACGATGTTCATGAAGACCGGGCTCAAGCTTCGCGGCCGCGCCGGGGACGCGCTGCTGTTCCGCAACGCGCTGGAGGACGGTTCACGCGACCCTTCCGCCGCCCATGCCGGGCTGCCGGTCACGCGCGGCGAGAAGCTGATCGCCAGCCGCTGGATCCGCGCCCGCCGCTTCGAGCCGCCGAAGCGAAACGCGCCTGTCTCCTGAACTAAGCGTTCTATTTTTGTTCTTGACATTGCGGGTTCGAATCGCTATATTATGCGATCC
>DASZEO010000077.1:0-5779 GCA_035940755.1 Allosphingosinicella sp.
CGGGCGATTACGACCTCGCCGGCTTTTGCGTCGGCGCCGTCGAGCGCGGCGAAGCGCTGACCGGAGAACGGGTGAAGGCGGGAGACCGCATTCTCGGCCTCGCCTCGTCCGGCGTCCACTCCAACGGCTTTTCGCTGGTGCGCCGCCTCGCCGCCGACAAGGGCTGGAAGCTCGACCGGCCGGCCTTGTTCGAGCAGGAGCGGCTGCTGATCGAGGCGCTGCTCGAGCCGACGCGGATCTACGTGCGCCCGCTCCTGCCCGTGATCCGCTCGGGCGCGATCGCGGCGCTTGCGCATGTCACCGGCGGCGGGCTGCTCGAGAATGTCCCGCGCGTCCTGCCGCAGGACCTTCATGCGGTGATCGACGCGGATGCCTGGCCGCAGCCGCGGCTGATGGCTTTCCTTCAGGCGCAGGGCAATATCGAGCCCGAGGAGTTCGCCCGCACCTTCAACTGCGGCATCGGCATGGCCGTGGTCGTGCATGAGGAGGATGTGAAGACCGTCGTGCAAGCGCTCGAAGAAGCGGAAGAAACGGTTTTCGAGATTGGCCGCGTGCAGCCAGGGCGGCGCGGCTGCACGGTCCGCGGCTCGGCCGGCACCTGGAGCGCCCGCGCCGGCTGGACCGCAACCCACCATGGCTGACAAGGTTCGGGTCGGCGTCCTGATCTCCGGCCGCGGCACCAACATGCTGGCTTTGGCCGAACACAAGCGACGCGATCCCGACCGGCCGTACGAGATCGTGCTGGTCGCCTCGAACGTGCCGGAGGCGCGCGGCCTGGTGCTCGCGCGGCGGCTCGGGATCAAGACCTGGGCCCATAGCCATAAGGGGATGGAGCGCCGCGACTTCGACCTCATGCTCGACGCCGCGCTGCGCGAGCATGGCGTCGAGGTGGTGGCGCTGGCCGGCTACATGCGGCTGCTCTCCAGCGAGTTCGTCGAGCGATGGGAGGGGCGGGTCCTCAACGTCCACCCTTCCCTGCTCCCGCTCTACAAGGGGCTCGATACCCATCGCCGCGCGATCCTCGCCGGCGACGAATATGGCGGCTGCTCGGTCCATATCGTCACCAGCGACCTCGATTCAGGCCCGGTGATCGCCCAGGCCAAGGTCCGGATCCTGCCGCGCGACGACAGCGAAAGCCTCGCCGCGCGCGTGCTCGAGGCGGAGCACGCCCTCTATCCGCGCGCGCTTGAGGATTTTGCCCGGCGGCTGCAGCAGGACCGCGCCTCAGCCTTGCCCGCGCCGTAATTCCGGCTCAGCCGCCGGAAGGGAGCCGAGACGCCGCGCCCGCAACTGCTCCCAGCGGCCATGCATTCCCTCCACCGGCGCGTTGAGCCGCAACCGATCCATGGCTCCGTACCAGGTTTCCGCGGCTGCGACGGCCCGCTCGGACCAGACGCCGGGCGGCAGCTGGTAAGCCCAGCTGCGAAGGGCGTGCGCGTTTAGGAGCGCCAGCAGCAGGGCAGCGACGGCGATCACCGTCGTTGCCCAACGCAGCGCGCCGGGCGGCGGTGCCAACGGCTCGGGCAGGTCCACGGGGGAGAGGCTGTAGGCCAGGCCGAACGGGTTGGGATGCACGCTCTCCTCCTTCAGAACTGATAGTAGATAAAGGGCGCAACCCCTTCAGGCCGCATGGCGTCGATCGTCAGCACGGCGAGTGCCACGGCGCCGCCGAGGGCCGGCGCCGGCAGCTGCCGAAGCCTTAGCCCGACCTGCTGGACGGTGAAGCGCGGAAAGAAGTGAAAGCTCATCCCAAGCAGGATCAAGGCGAGCAGCAATGGCGTCAGCAGCGCGGTGCCGCCGCCGGCCGTAAGGCCGCCCAGGAAAGCCATGGCATCGGCGAAGCTCGCGGCGCGGAAGAATATCCAGCCGAGCAGGACGATGTGGAACGTGATCGCAACGCCGAGCCAGGCTGGCAGCGCCCGCCACCCCTTCGGCCTGAACTCGCGCCACAGGCGCTCGGCGGCGAGGACGGAGCCGTGAAGCGCCCCCCAGATGACGAAGTTCCAGCTGGCCCCGTGCCACAGCCCGCCGAGCAGCATGGTCGCCGCCAGCGCGAAGCACAGCCGCAAGAGCCCGTGGCGCGACCCGCCGAGCGAGACGTAGAGATAGTCGCGCAGCCAGCTCGACAGGCTGATGTGCCACCGCCGCCAGAAATCCTGCAGCGACGAGGCGCGGTAAGGCTGGTTGAAATTGTGGGGGAAGCGGTAGCCCAGCAGCGCGGCAACCCCGATCGCCATGTCGCTATAGGCCGAAAAATCGCAGTAGATCTGGACCGCATAACCATAGGCGGCCGCGGCGAGATCGAGGCTGCCGTGGGCCGAAGGATCGAAGAAGACAGGGTCGACGAGCGTGGTGGCGAGCTCGGAGGCGATCACCGCCTTCTTGAACAGGCCCCACACGATCAGCGCGAAGCCCATCGCGGCCATGCCCCGGCTCATTTCCGGCACCCGCTGGAATTGGGGGATCAGGTGCGAGGCGCGGACGATGGGTCCGGCCACCAGGTGGGGGAAGAAGCTCATCAACAGGGTCATGTCGAGCAGGCCCGCGGGAGCGGTCTGGCGGCGGTAGATGTCGATCAGATAGCTCATCCCTTGGAAGGTGAAGAAGGAGATGCCGACCGGAAGGACGATCTGGAGGATGGCGAGATCGCGCTGCCATCCGAGCGCGTGCAGCCCTGCCTCCAGCTGGACCATGAAGAAGCCGTAATATTTGAAGAAGCCGAGGATCGAGAGGTTGGCGGCGACGCCGAGCGCCAGCCACGCCTGGCGCCACCCCTGGCGCGTCTCGCACGCGAGGATGAGCCGCGCCGCGCCCCAGTTCAACACGGCGCTGGCGATCAGCAGCAGGACGAAGCGCGCGTCCCACCAGCCGTAGAAGACCCAGGAGGCGACGAGCAGGAAGATCTTGCGCCACTCGTTGCTGCCCCTGAGCAGCCAGGCGCCGCTATAGACCGCGAGGAAGAAGATCCCGAAGCTGAGCGTCGGGAACAGCATGTCAGTGCAGAGCCTCGACCGCGCGCATGATGTCGGCGTCGATCATCGCGCCGATCCGCTCGCCGCCGGCGCGAGTGAAATGGACGTGGTCGCCGCGCATCAGGCCGGCGCGATGCCATGCGGAGGAGGCGCAGCGCCCGCCCATCGCCGCGGCCCAGTCCCAGAAGCCGAGGCCGAGCTCGCGCGCCACCCGCTCCTGCCGCTCGCGAACGGCGCCGAGCAGATCCGGCACCGACCAGCCGTCGCCGCAGGCCGTGCCCCCGCCCCCGGCGCGAGCGGCGTCGGGTGCGCCGAGCAGCAGGATCGGAACCGCGTCTCCGGCGAGCCGGCGCAGCCGCGCCACCTGCGCCCGAAGCTCCACCTCGGCGACGTCGGCGGTCAGGACCGGCGAGAAGCCTTCATTGGTGCCGAAGGCGAGGACCATCAGGTCGGGACGGTACGCGCCGAGCTCGGCGGCAAGCACGCGCTCGTCGGTGCGGCCGAAGTGAGTGAGCTGAGCGCCCGGGACACCGACGTTGGAGAGCAAAGCTCCGCCCTGACGGCGAAAAACGGCGAAAGAGGTCACGGCGACGGGCCGGTCATCGGCAGTGACCAACGAGGCACTGGTCGCCGGAACCACGCTGTCCAGCGTTCGACACTCCGCCGCGGTCAGGCGCCAGTCCAGGTGGGCCGAGCCGACGCGGAGGCGGACGGCGCCGCCCTGCCGGCCGGCCACGGCGCAAATTGTGAGCCGGTCGAACCACTCGAGCACGTTGTCGCCGGCGAGCGCCAGCGATTCGCCGCGGTGCCGCGCCGTCTGGGTGAAGCCGGAAAGGCCGAGCGGCGCGCCCTCGGCGCGGTAAGCCGCCCCGAACAGCGCGTTCACGTTCCAGCCGTCGCTCTGCGCCGCGGTCACGGCCCAGGTGAGATAGCCGGGATAAGGCCGTCCGCCCGCCAGGACGCCGCGCCCGCCGTGGCCGAAGCGCGCCTGCAGCCGCCGGCGCCAGGCTTCGGTCATCATGTCGCCCGCCGTATGGCTATCGCCGATCTGGAGGATGTGCAGCCGCCGTGGCGTACCTTCGGGCGCGGGCCGCAGCGCCTCGAGGAAAGGCCGAAGCGCCTCGGCGTTGCACAAGTTCGTCGCGCAGGCGCCGGGTTCCGGGTGCAGCGCGGCCAGTGCCGCAAGCGCCGCGAGGAAAGCGGCCATCACCCCTGCCGCCGCGGCTGGGCCGCCGCCGCGCGCGCCTCGGCCCGAGCGCGGGCCGTCTCGCGGCGGATCGCGTCGGTGAGGCCGCGGGTGACGTGGATGTAGCCCGGAATGGTCATGTGGATGCCGTCATTGGCGCGCGCCATCTGGCGCTCGTGCCCGAGCTGGGCCGGCAGATAGGGGGCGTAGGCGCCGCGGCCGTCGACGGTGAGCGCAAGCGTGTCGATATAGGGGACGCGCAGCGCCGCCATCCGGGCCGCGTAGAAGCGGTTCATCGCCTGGATGTCGGCGTCGAACGGGGGATCGCGCATCCGCGGCAGCCCGACCCAGTAGACCGCGACTCCGCGTGCGCGAAGCAAGGTCACCACCGCCGTCACCCGCTCGGTGACGATGGCCTGCCAGCCGTCGCTCATGAAGGTGTGTCCGTGGCCCTCATAATAGATGCCCTGAGTGTCGTTGGCGCCGAAGGAGAGCACGGCCACGTCCACCGGCTGGCGGTCGAGCTTGGCGCGGATGTCGTCGAGGATGTTGAAGCTGCGGTAACGGGTGAAGCCGGTCGACCGTTCGGCGAGCTGGCGCACCTCGAAGGCCGGGTCGCGGCGCAGCTGGTTGTAGAGGCCGGCCCAGATGCCCTCGCCGAAGCTGTCGCCGAACACGCCGATCTCGATCCGCCGGCCCTCGCGAACGGCGCCGGCGAGGCGCGGCGCCACCGGCTCGGGCCGGGCCGCGGCCGCCGGCGGCGCCGGCGCTGCCGGGATGCTCGCCTCGGCCACGCCGACCACGGCCGAACCGCCGCCTCCGCCGCCGAACGACAAGGTCACCACCGCGCCCACCGCGAGGCCGACGAACAGCGCCATCGTCCGGTCGACAAGCAATAGGATCCCGCTCAGCGAACGCATGTCCGCCCTCCCCTGCCCCTGCTGGTGGATGCGAGCGGCCGCCCCGTCTCGCCGATCTTCAGGCTGCTGGAAAAATCGCCTTTTTACAAGCGGCTGTAGCGCGTCTTTTAGCGCATTCTTCGGCCGCGCCGAGGACGGTAAGTGAGCAGTGCGGAAACAATGTGCGCACCGCGACTCGGTTCGGCGGAAATGTGATGCGCGTCAGCCGACGATTTCCTCCGGGCGGAAGAAGAAGTCGATCTCGATCCGCGCGTTCTCCGGGCTGTCGGACCCGTGGACACTGTTCGCCTCGATCGATTCCGCGAAGGTCTTGCGGATCGTCCCTTCCGCGGCCTGGGCCGGATTGGTGGCGCCCATGACTTCGCGGTTGCGCGCGACGGCGTCCTCGCCTTCGAGCACCTGGACGACGACCGGGCCCGAGGTCATGAACTCGACGAGGTCGTTGAAGAAGGGCCGCTCGCGGTGGACGCCGTAAAAGCCTTCCGCCTGCTCGCGGGTCATCCGGATCCGCTTCGAAGCCACGACGCGAAGCCCGGCTTCCTCGAGCTTGGCGGTGATCGCGCCGGTGAGGTTGCGGCGGGTCGCGTCGGGTTTGATGATCGAGAAAGTGCGTTCGGTCGCCATCGCCGGGAAAAGCTCCGTGTCTGAAGGGATGTTGGCGGGGCTCTCTAGGGAGGCGGCCCGCCAAGGGCAAGGCGTTG
>DASZEO010000078.1:0-10914 GCA_035940755.1 Allosphingosinicella sp.
CCGCCTTCGCCTCCCCCTGCTCCGGACGCTGATGGTGACCCCTACGGGACTCGAACCCGTGTTTTCGCCGTGAGAGGGCGACGTCCTGGACCGCTAGACGAAGGGGCCGCGATGCGCTGCAGCGAGGCGCGCATATGGGCGCTCGCGCCGGGCTGTCAAGCTGAGGCGCCGCGGCGCGGCTCTTGCTGCGGCTTGTCGCCGGCCGGCTCGTCGCTCGCCTGCTCGTCCGCCGCCGGCGGGTCGGTCGCGGCGGGCTTGTCGCCGCCAGCTCCGGCGCCCGAGGCCGAATCATTGGAGTCGGCGCCCGGCGCAGCGGCGGGCTTGTCGCCGCTTCCGGCGGCGCCGTTGACGGCCGCGGCGCCGTTGTCGGCGGCGGCGGCCGCGCCGTTGCTGTCGTTGGCGCTGCTGTTGTTGCCGGCCTGGTTGTTGTTGCAGCCGGCGAGCAGGACCAAAGCGGCGGCCGTCACTGGAAGGGTCAGGAGCTTCATTTTCAATCCCTAAGCTGAAGAAAGCCGGCCTGCTTCTAGCGAAGCGCGCAAGGCGGCGGAAGAGGCGCTTTATCGCCGCGGGAAGGTGTGCTTAGATGCGTACGCGCAAGCAGGGGGCCCCATGTGCAATCCGATCGTCCGTCCGCGTCCGGGTGCGAGCGTCCGATGAGCGAGGCGGCGAGGGTCGATCTGGTGCCGTTCCGCATCGAAAGCTGGGGCCGCACCCATCAGGGCTGCGTTCGCGACCATAATGAGGACAGCTATTGCCTGCGCGAGGCGCAGGGGCTGTGGGCGGTCGCCGACGGCATGGGCGGGCATGAAGGCGGCGAATGGGCCTCGGCCCAGCTGGTCGAGAAGCTGGGAGAGGCCGAGCTCGGCGGCGGGCTCGAGCGCGGCTGCGAGGCCGTCGCCGAGGCGATCCGCGCCGCCAACCGGGTCATCCTTTCCGAAGCCAGGCAGCGGCGCCGGCAGATGGGCTCGACCATCGTCACCCTGCTCGTCCACGACCAGAGCTATGCCGTTCAGTGGGTCGGCGACAGCCGCGCCTACGTCCTTCGCGACGGCGCGCTCCTCCAGCTGAGCCGCGACCATACCCAGGTGCAGGAGATGGTCGAGCGCGGCATCATGAGCGCCGAGGACGCGGCCGGCCACCCGATGGGCCACATCCTGTCCCGGGCCGTCGGTGTGACCGAGGACGTGAAGATCGACCAGGCGACCGGCGAGGTGCTGCCGGGCGACGTGTTCCTGCTCTGCAGCGACGGCCTTCACGGCTATGTCGAGGAGCAGGAGATCGCCCGCATCCTCGCCCGCGGCTCGCCCGAGCGCGCGTCCGAGGAGCTGGTCGAGCTGACTTTGAGGAACGGGGCGCCCGACAACGTCACCGTCGTCGCCATCTGGGCGAGCGAGCCGACCCTCCTGTCCCTTCCAGACCGGTGAGAGCATGAGCGACGACAAGGACAAGAAGCCGCCCGAGGAAGGCGAGGAGCGGACGGTGTTCATGCCCTCGCTTCCCGACGCCCCGGCCGCGGGCGGCGACAAGACGGTGATCGCTCCCGCCCCGGACAGTGCCGGCGCCGAGCCTCCGCCGCCCGCGGACACATCGGAGACGCTGGCCAACCCGGAACCGCCGAAGACGGCGGAGACGTCGGAGACCTTGTCTAACCCGGTACCGTCCGCGCCCGCGGCGGCGGACGAGCCGGCCGCGCCCGACGCGCCCGCGGAAGCGGCGGGCGGAACGGCGGCGGGGCTCTCGCCGACCAACTTTGCGCCGCGCGAGGTCGCCCGCGCGATCCAGGTCGGCGACGTCCTCAACCACATCTTCAAGGTCAACCGCTTCCTCGCCCGCGGCGGCATGGGCGAGGTGTTCGAAGGCTGCAACGTCAACACCGACGAGAAGGTCGCGATCAAGGTGATGCTTCCGGCGCTGGCCGCCGACGAGAAGGTCGTCGCGATGTTCCGCAAGGAAGCGCGCACGCTCACCAAGCTCCACCACGAATGCATCGTCCAGTACCGCGTGCTGGCGCAGGAGCCGCAGCTCGGCGTGCTCTACATCGTCACCGATTATATCGACGGCAAGAACCTCGCCGACGTGTTGGCCGAATTGAAGCCCTCGCCGGACGATCTCGCCGTCCTTCTTCAGCGGCTCGCGGCGGGGCTCGGCGCGGCCCACAAGATGGACCTCGTCCACCGCGACATGTCGCCGGACAACGTCATCCTGCCCGGCGGCGACATCCGCCAGGCGAAGATCATCGATTTCGGCATTGCCAAGGACCTCGACGCAAGCTCCGCGACGATCGTCGGCGACGGCTTTGCCGGCAAGCTCAACTATGTCGCGCCCGAGCAGCTCGGCGACTTCGGCCGCGAGGTCGGGCCGTGGACCGACGTCTACAGCCTCGCTTTGGTGATCCTAGCGGTGGCCCAGGGCAAGAACGTCAACATGAGCGGCTCGCTGGTCGACGCGATCGACAAGCGCCGGCAAGGGCCCGACCTTGCGGCCGCGCCCGACAATCTGCGCCCGTTGCTGGCGGCGATGCTCCGGCCCGACCCGAAAGAGCGGCTGCGCTCGTTGGACGAGGTGCAGGCGATGCTCGGCGGCGCGCCCGTGCCGGCCGCGCCGACGACTCCGCCGACGTCGCACGAGGTGATTCCCGCCAAGGGGCCGCCGGTGGGGCTGATCGTCGGCGGCGTCATCGCCGGCGCGATCGTGATCGGCGCGGCGGCCTGGTACGCACTGGGCGGAAGCCTCGGCGGGCTGTTGCCGGGCGGCGGCAACGCCAACACCAACGGCAGCGTCGTGGCGCCGGCCGCCGATCCGGCGGCGGCGGCGCGCGACGCCATCAACTCGGTGCTCCCGTCGGTCAGCTGCACGTGGCTCGACATCGGCAGCGTCCAGGAAAGCGGCGGCAGCGTGAGCGTGGCGATGCGCGGAGTCGCGGGCGACAGCGATGCCGCCCGCCAGGAGATCAGCCGCGCGCTGACGGGAGCCGGCCTGCGCAACGCCCGGGTCGACTTCGGCGACGTCGCCCCGATCACTCAGGCCGGCTGCGCCGCGCTCGACACCTACCGGCAGGTACGGGTCGCCTCGGGCAGCCACCTGTCGCTCGAGCAGCCGCGCTTCGAGATGATGATGCAGCCGCCGGGCCTGCCTTATGCGGGCGAAGTGGCGGCCAACGCCGCGATCGATTTCGACTTCGGCAATTCGGGCGGCGATTTCGCAATCGTCGGCATCGAGCCTTCGGGCACGATCACGACCTTGATCCCGGGCCGGGCCGAGTTCGAAGCGGCGCTCGCGCAATCGGTCAACGGCCGGCCGATCGCCGACCTCCGCAACGGGCGCTACCGGCTCAACATCGATCTCGACCATCGCGGCTGGTCCGGCATCATGCTGGTCAGCGGCCAGGGGCCGTTCGTGCCGGACCTCGTCGCGCCGCCGGTCGGCTCGCGCGGGCCGTCCTGGCAGCAGCAGTTCCTCGCCGCGGCCGCGCAGGGCAATTGGCGGGTCGAGATGGTGTGGTTCGAATCCGTCGACCGCGTGCCGGGCGACGCCGCGCCGCCCATCTCAGCCACCCCGGCGCCCGAAGCTGAGGCCGAGCCGGCGCCCGACGGCGGCGGCGGCAAGGAGCCCTAGCCGGCTCCTACAGCACCAGATCCGTCGCCGCTATCGCTGTGACGCCGTCAAGGCGGATGAAAAAATCGGCGGAGCCGTTTCCGTCCGTGTCCCCCTGCAGAAAAGCGTTGCCGCTACTCACGTCGTACCGCAGCTCTCCCGCAGTTCCGGAGAACGCAGCGGTCCCCACGAAGCTGAACTTCTGTTCACCGGCTGTGTTTTCATTCGCGTCGAACAGTAGATAGATGTGATCACCTTCTGCAGGGTGGAAGTCGGTGATAACATCGGCTTGAGCGCGTGACGAGTTGACATCATCGCTCCACCAGAAGAAAAATCCGTCTGCTCCAGGACCACCAGTAGTTATGTCGCGGCCACGACCGCCCTCTAGGGTATCGTTACCTCCGAGCCCACCGAGAATGTCGTCCCCATTATATCCATTCAACCTATTTCCGGATTGATTACCCAGCAAACTGTCCTTGAAATCTGTGCCGGTCACGTCCTCTACGTTAATTATGGTAATCGTAAATACTCCAATGTCTTGGCTAGTAGAACTTGCCAAGTTAATCTTGACCCCCTCTTTCGCGTAGAAGAAATAGATCGAGTCTTGTCCAGATCCTCCATCGATGAAGTCTCGGCCGCTGCTGAGGAATATACTGTCATTGCCCGTTCCGCCGGACAAGCGATCGTCCCCCGCCCCGTCCCAAACGGCATCGTCACCGTCTCCAGCGCGTACCACGTCGTTCCCGTCGCCGTCTTCGATGGAATCGGCTCCGTCTCCACCATCCAACGTGTCACTACCGTTGCCGCCGATGAGGGTGTCCGCGCCTCCCGATCCGGCGAGAACATCGTCCCCAGCGCCTCCGCTGAGCATGTTATCCCCCGCTGATCCGGTGAGCTGGTCGGCAAAGCCCGAGCCGACCAGATCTTCAATATCAAAAAGCGCATCAGAGCCCTGATCCGCGCCCACAGCCTGCCAGCCGGCAAGCGAAAGATTCACTCGGACCCCGGCGGACGCAGTGGCATAAGCGGCGGTGTCCTTGCCGGCCGCGCCTCTGAGGATGTCGTTGCCAGCTCCGCCCGTCAGTACGTTGTCTAAGCTATTTCCCTTCAACTCATCATTGAAGTTCGATCCTTCGAGGCTCTCGATCGACTTAAGCGTGTCGGTTCCCTGACCTCCGGCGATAAGCTGGCCTGAGGCGACGGCGAGACTTACGGAAACACCGGCGGTGGCATGGCGGTAGCTCGCAGTGTCAGTGCCGGCACCTCCCTCTAGGGTATCGTTGCCGCCGTTTCCGACGAACACGTTATCGTCGCTGTTGCCTTTCAGCAGATCATTGAACGCTGATCCCTCAACGGTTTCCACCGCACGTAAAAGGTCGCGGCCTTGCCCGCCGCCAATCTCCTGAGCATCTATAATCGAAAGGTCGACCAGAACGCGGCTCGTCGCGCCGCGGTAATCGACCGTGTCGTTCCCTTCCTCCCCAAAGAATGAGTCGTCTCCACTGCCACCTTTGAAGACGTCATCACCCTCGCCACCTGCGAACAGAATCGATTGCCCACCAGACAGAGATGCAGCATTTAAAAAGTCGCTGCCGCTGCTCCCGAAGACGGATCCCAACCCTGCCAGAGTTACATGGTTGTTGATCGATATATTATTCCGACCGTTTCCTAGATAGATTTTGTCGATACGGTTTAGGCCACTGAGTTGCTCGGCTGATACCGTACCGCTGTCTACGAAGACGAGTGCATTGTACCCCCAGCCTCCGTTGATGCTGTCAGTTGCCCCAAGATCGCTCACGCGAATCTCGACGCGATCGTCACCATCTTGACCGACGACCTGGTCGCTGCCGCGTCCGGGGACGAATAGGGTCGCTCCCCTTCCCCCAAGGAGAACGTCATCCCCCGGGCCGCCGACGAGCTGCAGCCCGTACGACGACGACACGCCAGAGGCGTCGATTCGATCCTTCCCTCCTCCGCCCACTACGGTCATGGTCACGCCATCGGAACGCGCGATAAGGCCGTCCGTGAGGACTATGCTGTTTGTGCCTGTGGCGAGAACGATTTTCTCGACCCCCGCTACGCCGCTCAACTGGCCGACGGAAATGACGCCGGCTCCGTCAAGTTCGAGCGTGTCAACGCCGGCGCCCCCTAGAACGAGATCTTCGCTTGTCAGCGCGGCCGGCGAAAACCGGATTCGATCCGCGCCATCTCCGCCGAAAACCCTGTCCACACCGTCTTGTGCGATCAGCACGTCTCCGCCGGTGCTGCCATCGAGAATGTCATTGCCAGCCCCGCCGTTGAGGATGTCATTGCCCTCCAGGCCGTACAGAGTGTCGTCACCCAAACCGCCGGAAACGGTGTTCCCAATGCTATTACCCGTGATACGGTCGTTGCCCTTGCCTCCAACGACATTCTCAATGATCGTTCCGAAACATATTGCCAAATTCTGGGTAAGTCCGCCCACGTCGGAAAAAGCGCCCTGTCGAAGATCGACGCGGCAGCCCGCAGTGTACTGTGATAAATTAACGGAATCCGTCCCGCCGGCATCCCAGATCGCGACGACGGGCTTCAGATTCACGCCGAAATCAAATGATAACCGACCTGCGTTTGAGCCGAATCCGTAGACAGTATTACCGAGGCGAGTGTGTACATTCGCCCCATAGAGAGACTGTAGCGCCGCGATGTCGTGCAAAAGAGGAGTCGAAGCCGAAGATCCCTGATGATCGGCACCAGTCTCATGTGCGCCAAAATATGACATGACCGTATATTGCTCGGAATCCTGGGTATATAGCGCGTCTTGGCCATAGGTTATAAAACTTAGATCCGAGGCGTTATAAAGTCCTGGATGAGATAAACTCAATGCATGTCCAATCTCATGCATCAGGCTCGAAAACGTCCAACCTCCGAGGCTATATGGGTCATCTACGTAATCGGCATCTATGGTGACTGCGCCGGATGTACCACCCCCGCCCCCATATCCAAAGACGCCCGTCCCAACTTGATTCTCGAAGGTAATTTCCCCGTCGTAGTCACCATCGTCGGCGGACAAGTAAAAATTCAAGTTTGTGACGTCCGCAATAAGCTCAAAAGCAGTCTTCACCGCGGCGCGTTGAGCGTTACTGAAGGTGACGAAATTAGGGTCGGTTGAAGACTCCACAAATGTAAAGCCGATTCGGCTGATCTGCCATGGCGTGAAATCCCGCGTTAAATTCGCGACGATCTGCTCCAGCGTCCAATCTGATTCTGGCACGTCAAACCTCCCCCTCGGTCCTTGGCGTACCAAAGCTGCGCCTACAGCCGTTATCAGTCAATGACAATCCAGCGGTCGTGCTGACTATGTCGCTGCAAGTGCTCTTATGGCTCTCGAGGGCCTGGGAGGCCGCTTTTTACGGCCTGGCTTACCCTAGAGCCCGCGGCGGGGTTTTTCCTCGAAGCCTTCGCGGAGCTGGCGCTCATAGGCCTTGCGGAATTCCTTCGAGAAAACCTCCATGAAGGCCTCGTCGGACTCGTTCTTCACCTTCACATATTCGCGCTCATAGTTGCGCCACAGCGCCGCGTCCTGGAGCGCCGGCATGATCCGCGCCATGATCCCGGCCTTCTCCGCCCGCCGCCGCACCGAGCCCGGCGAGAAGCGGTCGAGCGTGGCCCGAAGCGCGCCGGGAATGGCCCGGAGCGTCGCCATCTGGTGCGACTGAAGGTCGAGATAGGCGTCCTCGACGGCGCGGTCCGCCTCCATGAAGCCGGGCTCGGGCGGGCTCAACAGCCGCGCCAGCGCCTGGTCCGGCGAGCGGGCGAACTTGATCGGATTGTTGCCCTCGAGCTGCAAGCCGGTCGCCTCGGCGCCCATCTGCGCCTTGGCCCGCGCCCGCGCCTCGACCATCACGACCAGGCCTGAGACCAGCCGCTTCAGCAGCGATCCGGCCTTGGCGACCAGGTCCGGCGACTTGGCTACCGCGTCCGGCGCGAGGCCGGCAGCCGCGAGCAGCGCCTGGACGAGATCGTCGCCGGCCTCGACCGGGGCCGCTTCGTCCTTCACGCCGAGCCCGCCGCGGGCCCAGTCGACCTTGTTGATGTCGGCGAGCGAATCCCACATCACCGTCACGTTTTCCGGCGGCCGGTCCTCCGCTTCCGGCGCCGCGGCCGCAGGCTCCGCGGCGGGCGCGGGTGCAGCGGGCGCAGGCGCAGGCGCGGGAGCCGGCCCCGGCTGGATGATCGTTCGCTCCGGGTCGGGCGGAGGCGCCGGCGGCGGCGGCGGCGGCGGAGGCGGCGGCGGCGCGGCGTGGGCGATGGTGGCCGCCAGCTCGTACTTGCCGATGCGGATGACGTCGCCGTCCTTGAGCTTGTGCTCGCCCGCCATCCGCTCGCCGGCGCCGTTGACGAAGGTGCCGTTGGTGCTGATGTCCTTGAGCACGTAATCGGCGCCGTCGCGGCGGATCTCGGCGTGGCGCGAGGAGACGATGTTGGCCGGATCGGGCAGGTTCCAGTCGCAATTCTTGGACCGGCCGATCAGCGCGGAATCGCCCTCCAGCGTGAAGGCCGGGCTCGCCCCGGCCGGCGCGGCCTCGGCATTGCGGATCGTCAGGGTCAGGGTCATGCGCGGCGGAAACTAGCAGGGTCGTTTTGGTCCGACAACGGCGCCCGCGGCGGCGCCACGCGTGCCGCTCGCCGCCGCCCCGCCCTCGCTTGTCGAGCGCGGGTTCATGACCTAGAAAGCTCCACCTGCCGATACCCCGACGGCGATCGGCACCCGATCAGGAGGAATTATGCGCAAAGTTGCTTTGGCCCTGTTGGTCGCCCCGATGATCATCCTCCCCGCCGCGGCTCCCGCGCAGGACAGCGCGGTGACGAGCCCCGACGAGTTCGTCTGCGCGCTCGCCCCAGAGGGCTGCCCCGACGACGCGGCCCAGGCGGAAGATGTGAGCGAGCCCGCGACCGAGCCGGGCCGCCCGCGCATCTCGGCGACCCGCGGCTTCTCGCTGTCGCGCCCCAACGCCCAGCCGACGCCGCCGCAGGCGACGCCCAACCGCCAGACCCAGACCACCGCCTCCAGCCGGACGCGGCAAGCGCGCCAGAGCCGCCAGTCGCGCCAGACCCGCCAGGCGCGCCAGACCCGGCCCGTCCAGCCCGCCGGCCGCGTCGACCTGAGGCTCGCTTTCCAGTCCGGCTCGTCGGAGCTCAGCGCCGCCGACCAGGCGCGCGTTCTGGCCTTCGCCGAGGCGCTCAAGCGCCCGCAGCTCGCCAACGTGCGCGTCCGGATCGAGGGGCACACCGATTCCTCGGGCGGCCGCGCCGTCAATCTGGCGCTGTCGCAGCGCCGCGCCCAGGCCGTGGCCGATTTCCTGGTCAGCCAGGGGATCGCCGCCGAGCGGCTCGAAGTGCGCGGCTACGGCTTCGACCGCCCCCTCCCCGGCCGCCGCGCGTCGGCCGGCGAGAACCGGCGGGTCGAGGCGGTCCGCATCTCCTGAGCCGCGGCGCCCGTCGCCGCTAGAGCGTCAGCGTCAGGAACTCCGAAAGCAGCTCGCGGCCGGTGCCGAACAGTGGCGACAGTGGGCTTTGCCCCGCGGCCAATGCCGCGGTCTCCTCGCCGGCCGTGAAGGCGCCGTCACGAGTCAGCAGGTAGAAGCGAGTCGCCCGCGGCGCCGGGTACGGGAAGGCCGCGGCGGCGTCGAAGCCTTCGACATATTCCGCCGCTTCCTTCACCAGCCGCTTCGCCTGCGCCGCCACATGGACGTGGGACGCCCGGCCTACCACGCCTCCGCCGCTGCTCACGTAAAGGCTGCTCGCGCCATTGGCGAACGCGACCACCGTCGCCGTCCCGCGCTCCGCCGCCGTGTCCATGATCACGCCGTAGGGCCTGCAGCCCCATTCGGCACCTAGGTCGAGCTGATCGGCAGTGACCAAGAAAGCCTCGGCCCGAAGCCGCTCGCAATCCTCCGGCCCGCCGGGAGACTCGAAGCTGCCGTCGTCCTCGACTCCGCTCATCGCGGCCTTCACCGCCGTCCAAAACCGCATGCTGCACTCCCCCTAAACGGGGCGATCCTAGCGCGCCCTGGTTACCGAAGCGCGAAGCCGCGCTAAACGAAACCGGCGGGGGACACACACCTTTGGGAACCGCCCGGGGACACACGCCTTCGTATCGCCCAATTGTCCGCTCGGGTAACGAAGACCCTCGTCAGGGCGAGGAGATTCAAGCGACCGCCCAGGGATTCAGCAACTCCACCTCGGACCCTTCGAAATCGGCGGTGTCGCGCGTCACGAGCGTCATGCGATGCACGAGCGCGGTCGCGGCGATCAGCGCGTCGCGCTCGGGGCGCGGGTCGGGCACATGCAGCGCCGCGCAACGCCGGGCGACGGGCACGTCGACGGGAAGGATCCGGTCCCCGAATTCCGGCAGCACCCGGGCCTCGAACCAGCGCCGAAGGTGCCGGGCCTGGTCCGCGTCCCTCCTCTCGACCAGCAATATGCCGCGCTCGATCTCGAACACCGTCACGACCGAAAGGAACATGGGCGCTTCCGGGCTCGCCGCGGCCCACGCACGCACCCGCGGATCGGCACGCTTTCCCCGACGCAGCTCGGAGACCACGTTCGTGTCGAGCAGGTACATCAGCCGGGCGAGAACGTCATAGCCCAGCCGTCATCAGGAAAGGTCCGCCGGCCGGCCGATCGGCCCCTCGAGCTTGGGCGGATCGAAATCGAAATCGCCGCCGTCGCCGTCGTCGGCGATCGCCTCCAGCAGGCTCCGCCCGGCCCCGGCGAGCCGCCGATATTCCTCGATGCTGAGCAGCACATGCGCGGGCCGCCCGCGGTCGGTGATGAACACCGGCCCCTTCTGCGCCGCCCGCTTCGCCCGGCCGGCATCCTGGTTGAACTCGCGGCTTGAAACAGTGGTGATGCCCACGCGACACTCCTACACGTAGGTACGTTGCTACATTCGGCGACCGCTTCTGTCAAGGATTGCCCCGAAGCCTGTTCAAACGATCATCGCTGTGACATCATCCGGCGGCTGCAGTCCGGGGGGATGCCATGGCTCGTGGGCCTGTTCTTCGATGGTCGAGGCTCATGCCGAGGACCGGCTGGGCCGTCGTCCTGCTCATCTTCCTGGCGATGTGCCCCGCGGCAGCGCAGGCACAGCCAAGCCCCTCCGCCCAGGCGATCGAGAACCAGGCAGTATCGCTGTTCAACGCCGGCCGTTACGCCGAGGCCGAGCCGCTCTTCCTGCGCGTGCTCGCCTCTCGCGAGCGCACCCTCGGGCCGGAGCATCCCGACACGCTCGTCGCCGTCCGGAACATGGGCGGGCTGTACATCATACAGCAGCGTTAC
>DASZEO010000079.1:0-9102 GCA_035940755.1 Allosphingosinicella sp.
GCGCCGGCGGCGCCTCGATCCGGTCGAGCACCGAGCGCGCCGCGCGCCGCGTCTCCGGATGCGGATCGCGCGCCGCCATCCGCTTGAGGTGCGGCATCGCCGCCTCGGCGTCGATCCCAAGCAGCTCCTTCATCACGTGCCAGCGCACGAAAAAGTCCGGATGCTCGAGGAATGCGGCGATAGGCCCGAACGCGCCGGCGCAATCGAGCTTGCGCAGCAAGGTGGCGATCATCTGGATCCGCGAGGCGCTGTCGCGCGTGGCGCTGCAGCCCAGATAGGCTCCGCTCGCCGAATCATATTCGACGCTGACAGGCGCTTCGCCGACGATGATCTCGGCCTGGAGGATGACGAGGTTCGAGCGGGCGTAGTCGACGACATAGGATTGGCGGCGGCCGTCGATGGTCACGATGTCGCCATCGGCAATGTGCAGCTCGCGATCGCGCGTGCAACGGCCTGCATCGGCGGCGCTGAAGGCGGCCGTGATCGGCGGCGCACTCCAAAAGGACAGTCGAGCGCCGCCGGCCTTGATGAACTTCAGCACCGTCACTCGGCCCGTGAAACCGACCGAAGTGGCGCTTCGCGCCGAACTCTTGCGGGCTGCGAGCTGAGCCACCGGCGTCACTCCGGCGGCAATAGTCACCCGCTCGTCCTCGAAGGCGATGAGGCCGGAATGAAGATCGCTGTTGATGTGGCGGAAAGGCGGATCGAAGAAGGGGTCCCGCCGCAGGCCCTCGGCAAGGCCGCCGACCAGCGCGTCCACCCAATCATCGTCGCCAAACAGCCCGCGCACCGCCTCAGCCACCGCCCACTCGCTCGGCTCCGGCAGTCCGGCCATCGCGGAATCGAAGCGGGCGTGGACGCCGCCACGGTCCCATTCGGCCCCGAAGCGGTCGATCGCGCGCTGGGTCAGGCGCTGCCGCTCCGGGTCTGCGAGCCAGTCATGAAGGTCCTGTGCCACGGCGGCGATTATCCAGCGAACAGATTAAAAAAAGCCGCCACGCCGCCTTTCAGCCGCGCCGCGGAAGAGTGGTTCGGCCAAGGGGGAGCCGGCCCGGCGGCGGATTACGCCGCCGCCGAACCGGCCCACGCATTAGCCCTTGCTGGTGCCGATGTAGATGGCGATGCCGGCAGCGACGCTGAGGCAGACGGCTCCGCCGACTTCCTGCTGCTTCACCGAACCGGAAATGGCGACCTGGGTTTCGAGCTCCGGGAGCTCTTCGACCGCCAAGCGAATCGTTTTCATTGCTTGCCCTTCCCTTTGTTCTGGGAAGGCGGCTTCTGTCATCAAGACGTTGAAATTTCCCTAATAATACGGGCAGCCTTTATTGACCTCAAGTAATGCTAAAGTTGCGGCAGGCTACTCGCTCTCCTGCCGATAGACCTCGCGCATCGCTGCGACGCGTTCAAGCTCGCTGCGGCTGCGGCGCATCGAAAGCAGAGCGTAAATCGCGATGACTGCGAAAACGATAAGCCACGCAACGGCCCACCAGCGGCCGACGCCGGACAGGTTGCGCACGGAATCGACCAGCGAGCCCACGGACCTGTCAGTCGACCACGCGACGAGATAGCCGGCCGCCAAGGCTGGGCCGATCGCAACCAGGCTGAAGCGCTTGTACTTCAGGGTGTTCTCGACGCGCTCGATGGCCTGGTCGAGCATATCCTCGGTGCTTCCGCCCATGCTCCTGAGCTCCACCTGGCGCAGCCGGCGCAGGCGGATGTTGCTGACGAGCAGGACCAGGATCGCCGCACCGCCCAACGCTACGGTTTCAACCCTGCCGCTGGAAACGACGAGGACCATCACAACGAGAGCCACGAGGATCGCCGCGCCGACGTCGACGAACTGGGCGAGCCGGGCGCGGCGGCTGACGGCGGCGGCGCTGCGCTGGAGGCGCTCCAGCTCCTCCGGATCGGGCTGCTGGCGCCAAACGCTGCCGAGCCGTTCCAGATCGATATCGGTCATGGTGTGCGCTCCAGCATTTTCTTGAGAGCCGCCTTCGCGCGCGACAGGCGAAGGGCGAGGGCGTTGGGGGCGATGTCGAGCATCTCGGCGATTTCGGCGTAGTTGAAGCCTTCGAGGATCAGCACGATCACCTGGCGCTGCGGAACGGGCAGGCGGCGGGTCGCCTCGACCAGCAGCCGGCGCTCGCTGGCGTCGATGGCGCTCTGCTCCGGATTGGGCTCGTCGGCTTCCACCAGCTCGGGCATTTCGGCGATCGGCGGCTGGCGCACCTGGCGGGTGACGAAGGAGATGGCGCGGTTCTGGGCGATCCGGGCGATGAAGGTCTTGAGCGAGGCGTCGGCTCTGAAGCTCGGCAGCGCCTGCCACACCGCGAGGAAGATCTGCTGGACGAGGTCCTCGCGAAGCGTCGGATCGGCTTCGTAGGACATGGCGATGCGCGAGATGAGCGGACCGTGCTCCGCCACGATCTTCTCGAAGGGCGGCACCGCGCCGTTGAGAGTGGTCGTGGCGCCCGTTTCAGCCTCCAGCTTCCGAACCGCCCCGCGCGGCCTTATCGCACAACGGCGCCGTCAATCACAGCAGGCGGGGCCGTGTCACGGCCCTGGAGCAGCCTGTGCCGCGTCGGCACACGCCACCGAGGCAGCGTTAGCGGGTGGCGATCGAGGCGCCGTCAGGCGCGGCGGGCCGTGCGGAAGAAGAGGTGGCCGCCGATCTCCGTGGTCGGGATGATTCCCGCCGACCAGGAAGGCGCGACGGCAAGGCTGTGATAGAAAAGCGCCCCGGCGGTCGGGTCTACCGAACGGCCCGACAGGATCTCCGCCGCGACCTGGCGAGCCGTCAGCCAGCGCCGGTAATCCTCGCTCGACCGATCGAGCGACTCGACGTTCATCATCGCCTGCCGGTTGGGATCGCCGGGGTTCCAGCAGCTGAACTGAAAGGCCTCGCTGACCGTGTCGGTGACGAAGCGTGTCGCCAGGCCGGCGCGGCGGCGGTTGTCGATGACGTGGCCGACGGCGCGCATCGCCGCCTCGCCGCCGCTGCGCGCTTCGCCCCAGATGGTGAGCGCCATCCAATGCGCGTCGACGACGTCGATTTCCTCCGCCGGAGCGGCCGGCAGCGCCGCCGCCCGGCCGGCGCGCGGCTGCTGAGCGGCAGGGGCCAGCGGCCGGGTCCAGGCGCTCCAGTCCGGCGCCGCTTCAGCGGCAGGCGGGGAAGCGGCCGATGCGCCGTCGCCCCCCCTCGCCTGAGCGGCGAGGACGATCGAGACGGCGAGAACGCCCCCGGCAAGCACCCCCTTCATGACCTCGATCATGCACCTGATCGCGCGCGAACGCCAGCCGCTGCCGGGCGGCTCGATCAGTCGGATTTCAGAAAATTGGTGAGCCGAGGTCTATAATCTTCGTGTCTCAGGGCGACCCGAGATCTCCCCAGGTATTTGTATCTCTTCAATTTTCAGATGCCGGACGTGCCTAATTTGGTACGGAAGCTTGAAACGTTGCCCGACACCGCCGGCCGCGACGCCCTTCTGTTCACGACCTACAATGCGGTTCGCTCCGGGGAAACGTGACTCGCCAAATGGCCGCAGTTCGATCTGGAGGCGGCGGTCTGGTCGATCCCTGCCGCCCGGATGAAAATGCGGCAGCCGCATGTGCTGCCGCTGTCCGCCGAAGCGCTGGCCATTCTTCGGCGGCGGTGGCCGCTCCCGGAGTCGAACGAGAGTCTGGTTTTTTCGACCAAGGGAACGAAGCCGCTCAGCGACATGACGATGGCGAAGGTGCTCCGGGACCTCGGTCTGTTGAAAATAACAGTCCACGGCTTCCGCAGCAGCTTCACGGACTGGGCCGCCGAGCAGACAGAGTTCCCGAAGGAGGTCGTGGACAAGGCGCTCGCGCACAAGCTCGTTGATCGCGTTGAGGCCGCTTACCGCAGACTGACTTCTTCGAGCGGCGGCGGCGGCTCATGGCGGATTGGGCGGAATTCCTCATCCCGAAAGCGGTTGCTCGTTTGGCTGCGTAGCCAGGCGTCGGCCGGCATTGCTTTCGCTATTCGGCAGCTTTCTTCCGGCGTGAGCGCTCTCCCCTTTTCTTTGCCACCTGTTTGCCGACAGAGGTCAGAAAACTCCTCATTCGCTCGTCTGCCATCTCCTCAACGGCCTCTTCGATGTTCCCCATCGGCCACTTGCCATTGACCTCCAGCAACGCCCCTCCCTTCCAAGCGTCGATGGCGTAGCCGTCGGCGCGCAGAGCCTTGTCCGCTTCCTTGCTAAGCTTGAGATGCTGCGGCCGCACATAGGCAAACATCAGTTCCGGCATGCGCTCCACGTGCTTCAGCTTGTAGCCGTTGGAATTGACCGTCAGCACCGCCTTCGGCTCTCCTCGCCCCGCCCGGTAGTTGTCGAGCAGAGTGTCCCAAGTCATAACATGGATGCCTGATTCATGGATGGTCGCGAGACGGCGCCGCCGCGCGTCGTCGTGAGCTTTCTCGGCTGCTCGGCCGATTACCATCTGGAACTCGACCGAGATGGTGTTCCCGGCCATGCTCGGGGGGACGAGCAGTGGCCTCAACCGCCGTTCCACCTCGCCGCGCAAATCCTGCCAGTGCTCCTTCCACGTGACGATCTGCGCAACGGCGTCATTGAACTCCGCCGAATTTGCCGAATTGGAACTGGCCTTAAATAAAGGCTTGGCCGGACTCTCCAGCTCCACGAGGACGAGCTTCCAGCGATCCGATGACTTAGTCAGATAGGCGAAATCCGTTTTGCGGTCGCCAATCGGAAACTTCGAAATCAGGCTTTGAAGATGGAGCTGGTGATTGAGAAGGCTCGGCGTCGGGAGGAATGCCGTGTGCCGCTCGATGAAGGCCTGAAGCGCATTTTCATTGTGCTCACCAGCGCTGATCAGCGCCTCGAACTCGTCGGCGAGCGTGGGGTTAGGGACTTCTCTCATTAGGCACCTAATCGCAATCAGCGGCTATCATGAGGGAGGCGACGAGCCGCGCGCAATATCTATCGGCCCCCAACCTTCTTTCGGTCAGGCTGCACGAGATGGGCGCGCCTAGCACGCGGTGGGCAACGATTCTGCGATTGCTGAGACCCTGCTTGGCGGGACCGCGGAGTATGCGTACCCACTGGGCGTGAGAAGGCATTAGTTTGGGAGCCGTTGGTCTCGCGAGCAAGCGGCTAGCTCGGACCGCCATCAGTCACTCATCGGATCATCGGCTGTCCCACGCAAATCGAGGTAGATCAATATGGGTCCGAGCGAACCCCGCCCAGAGCAGGATATCTTCAACGATCTCGCGGAGCTCTGCGTCACGCCCGGTTTCGCGCATGCGCTCGCCTGGATGTCGCTGCGGGATAATTACGTGGCTTTCGACGGTGTCATGGACGGTAACGCGCTAGCCGCCTCCTATGCCCCGGGGCGGACGGTCCGCACCGAGTTCTCGACCTTGCTCGGGCTGCTGATCCGCCAGCCGATCAACCTGAGCGAACCGACGCCGACCGAGGTCCAAGCGCTGTTCGATCGGACCAGTGCGCTGCTGGAAGAGCTTCATCATCGGTTGGGACGACCGATGTGGGACTCAATCATCGAGGCCGCCAAAGCTTCGAGGGAGGCGGGGTCAGAACGGCCACCTTCGCCGTTCACTCGCGCCGATGTGCTTCGAGAGCCGATCTTCTACGGCGGCGAATCCGCCTATAGCTTCCAGTATCGCGACATGGCGCTCGAACGCTATGCGGCCGACGAAGCCTGGCTGCTTGGGAACAAGGGCTTCAGCATCGCCGATGCCCAAGCCGCTGCGTCGGCAGTGTCGGAAATTCAGAACAGAAAGATCTTGGGCGCCATGCAGCGTCTCAAGATCAAAGCGCCGATGTTCCCATCGTTGCTGCCGGCCTTCACCACCACGCCCGAGGAAATTGCCGCGCACTGCGGCCGTCGGGTGGAGACGGTGCGGGCGGTGCTTGCAGCGCTAAGCGTCGCGGCTCCCTCCAATCTGGGATTTACCTCACTCGGCGCGTTCAACCTCGCCAACGCATGCCCGATCATCGCGCTGCCAGATGGACGCTACCTCGCGCTCCAGACCTATGGAGTGGTCGAGTCCCTTTACGACTCGCCTTTCTATTGGATGATCGCCGACAAGGCCTACCGCGCCAAGGCGTCGGCAAACCGCGGGGCCTTTACCGAGCAATTCGTCGCCAGGCGCCTCCGCGCGGTCTTCGGCGACCAGAATGTCCATTGCAACGTCAACATCGAAGGCCCGAGCGACCGCGTCTCGGAGATTGATGTGCTCGTCCTGTTTGGTGACCGGGCGCTGATCGTCCAGTGTAAGTCCAAAAAAATGACGCTGGAATCACGTAAGGGTAACGACCAGACGCTGCGCGAGGACTTTCAGAAAGCGGTACAGGATGCCTATGATCAGGGCCTGCTCTGCGCGCGATCCCTCGGAGGGCATGGCCTGCGCTTTGTGAAGGAGGATGGGTCAAAGCTGGAGATACCTGAACTCCGCAGCGTCTATATCCTCTGCGCGGTGTCAGACCATTATCCGGTGCTCACCGTCCAAGCCCAGCACTTCCTTGACTATGAGGAAGATGCGGTCATCCACGCGCCCTTCGTGGTCGATGTATTTCTGATCGACGTGCTCACTGAGATGCTCGCCAGCCCGCTGCGATTGCTCAGCTATATTGATCGAAGGGTCGGGTATGCCGAACGCGTGCGCGGCACCAACGAGTTGGCCATCCTCGGCTATCATCTTAGTCAGAACCTCTGGTTTGAAGATGAGACTGGAATCGCCATGGTGGCGGACGAATTCTCGCTTGACGTAGACACTGCGATGACCGTTCGCCGCGAGGGCATTCCCGGCACCGCCACGCCCAAGGGCATCCTCACCAAATTCGCCGGCACGCACGTGGCCCGGATCATCGAGAAGATTGAACACGAGGCCAATCCGGATTTGATCGATCTTGGTTTTCTCCTGCTCGATATTAACGGCGATACGGTCAAGCAGCTCGATTCGGGGATGAAAGATGTCGCGCGGCGTACCCGGCACGACGGTCGACCCCATGACTTCACGCTCGGGTTTAATACCGGAGATGCCGGGCTCACCATACATTGCAACCCGGCGCCGACACGTGAGGCGGTGAACGCGCTCCTCGGTCATTGCCGTCGTCGCAAATACGTACATCGCGCCGACAATTGGTTTGGTCTGCTCGTGCGGGAGGCGGACGGACTGCCCAAGCTCAGCCTGGCGGTACGTTTCCCATGGAAGCGCGACACTCGGATGGATGCCCTGACGCAGGGGATGGCACTCACCGGTAATAACGGGGTCATCCAGCCGGGTTCCACGAGCCGCACCCCAAACGACTCAAAGATCGGAAGGAATGATCCGTGCCCTTGCGGCAGCGGCAAAAAGTTCAAGAAATGCTGCCTTGTCTAAGCCCATGGCTTGCGGAGGTCTTCCGTTCGCCACGACGGAAGACGCTCGAAGATGGAGCATGAGCGAAACTGCACTTTGCAGGGAGTGTTTTTCCATCTGGAAATCACGATCCGACCGAAGGCCGGCCTGGATGCCACCCGCGCCACCTGCTATCCAAATCGCATGACGCCCTTCGCCAATACTCCTGACCGTTTCTCCCCTGCCGAACTGCAGCGGTTTGAAGATCTTGTCATCAAGGGCTGCGAGGTGGGCGGGAATGTCCTAACCGCCAACATCCGTAGGGCCGGCGTCGGAACCAACACGCGTCGAGCGAATCGGCTGCCGTCAGCGCCTGTTGCGGGAGAAGCCCGTGCGCGACGTTCGGCCGTAGCTTTGGTCCTTCAGACCGGGTGAACACATTCTCGATCTCGAAAACCGTTGCCTCGCCAATCGCCTCAACGAGCTTCGGCCGAAACTTCCCGAGCGATCCCACAACAGCGCGGCGGCTGTGGCACGAAAATATGGGACAACCTTAGGGCCGCCCCGCTAAAAACATCACTGTTATAGTAAATTTTTCGCTTGAATGGTGGAGCCGAGGGGGATCGAACCCCTGACCTCCGCAATGCCATTGCGGCGCTCTCCCAGCTGAGCTACGGCCCCGAACCGATTTCCGGCGCGGTTGCCCGCGCCGGAGCTGGTGATCCGCCGCATGTAGGCGGCACGCTTTAGCCGCGCAAGGCCGTCAGACTTCCTCGTCGTCGTCGCCCGCGCCGGGAACGCCGATATCGTCGTCGCCGCCGAGATCCACCTCGTCGTCGGGATTCTGCTCGGCTTCCTCATCGACGTCGAGGTCGAGATCGGGCGCGGCCAGATCGGCGTCCTCCTTCTCGGGCTCGACCTCCGGCTTGGCCGCCTCGAACGGCATCGGCTGCTTCGATTTCAGCACCGGCTCCGGATGCCAGTTGATGCCGCAGGCGATGCAGGTGACCGGATCCTCCTTGCCGAGGTCATAGAAGCGCGTGGCGCATTTGGGACAGGTCCGCTTGGTGCCCCATTCAGGCTTCACCATGGGTGAAAAATCTCCGTTCCGAATAGCTGAGGGAGGCGCCGCGACGCGGGCGGCCCCGATCGGCGGGCGCCTTGCCACATGGGTAGGGCGCTGTCAAAGACAAGCCGATGACCGGCGCCGGGGGCCGCAAAAGCACGTTCAGCCCCGCCGGCCCGCTGCTCGGCACGGCCGCCGTCCCCGGCGACAAGAGCATCTCGCACCGGGCGCTGATCCTCGCCGCGCTGGCGGTCGGGCGGAGCCGCATCCAAGGGCTCAACGGCGGCGCCGACGTCGGCGCCACCATCGCGGCGCTGCGGGCGATGGGCGCCAAGATCGACCTGGAGCCGGGCGGCGGCTGCGACGTCGCCGGGGTCGGCACCGGCGGCCTGCTCCAGCCGGACGGGCCGCTGGACATGGGCAATTCCGGCACTTCCGCGCGGCTGCTGGCTGGCGTGGTCGCCAGTCACCCGATCACGGCCGTGTTCACGGGCGACGCCTCGCTGTCGCGGCGGCCGATGGAGCGGGTGGCAGCGCCGCTGCGCCGGCTCGGTGCCCACGTCGAAACCGCGGCGGGCGGAACGCTTCCCCTGGCGGTCACGGGGATTACGCCGGCGCTCCCCCGCAGCCACCGGCTGGAAGTCGCCTCGGCGCAGGTCAAGTCGGCGCTGCTGCTCGCCGCGCTCAACAC
>DASZEO010000080.1:0-3362 GCA_035940755.1 Allosphingosinicella sp.
ATCGCTGGTATAGACGCCGCCTTGCCGGCCTCAGCGGGCGTGGCGGAACTGGTAGACGCGCTGGATTTAGGTTCCAGTGGGCAACCGTGGGGGTTCGAGTCCCTCCGCCCGCACCAGCTTCGCCGCTCCCGAGCCGCCGCCAGCCGCACCCGATCCGGATTTTCAAAGGTTCCACCGAACATGCAGACCGTCGAGACGTTGAACGAGGGGCTGAAGCGCGCCTTTCGGATCACCATCCCCGCCAAGGACATCGACGCGCGCGTCGACCGGGAGCTCAAGACGATCGCCCCGCAGGTCCGGATGCCCGGCTTCCGCCCGGGCAAGGTGCCCGCGAACCTGGTGCGCAAGATGCACGGCGCGGCGCTCGAGCAGCAGGCGCTGGAGAGCGCGGTCCAGGAGGGCGTCCAGCAGCTGATGAGCGACCATCAGATCCGCCCGGCCATGCAGCCGAGCGTCGAGCTGGAGGAAGGCGGCCCCGGCAAGGACGCGGTGATCAAGGTCGAGGTCGAGACTCTCCCCGAAGTGCCACAGGCGCAGATCGAGGGGCTGAAGCTTGAGCGGCTCCACGTCGAGGCGACCGAGGCGATGATCGACGAGCAGGTCGCGCGGCTTGCCTCCGGCCAGAAGAGCTTCGATCCGGCGCCGGCCTCGCGCAAGGCGCAGGAAGGCGACCGGCTGCTCATCGACTTCGAGGGCAAGGTGGACGGCGAGGCGTTCGAGGGCGGCAAGGGCGAGGGCATGGCGATCGAGCTTGGCTCGGGCCGCCTCATTCCCGGCTTCGAGGAGCAGCTGGTCGGCGCCAAGGCCAACGACCAGCGCACCGTCACCGTCACCTTCCCAGAGGATTACCCGACCGATTATCTCAAGGGTCGCGAGGCAACGTTCGACGTGACCGTCAACGAGGTGCAGGTGGCGCGCGAGGTCAAGGCGGACGACGAGTTCGCCAAGTCGATGGGCCTCGAAGGCATCGACCAGCTTCGCGGGCTGCTCAAGACGCAGGTGGAGCAGGAGCTCAACGGCCTCGCCCGCACCCATATGAAGCGCCAGCTGCTCGACCAGCTCGCCGCCAGCCACGATTTTCCCGTCCCGGCGTCGATGGTCGACGCCGAGTTCGAGCAGATCTGGCGCCAGCTCGAGCACGAGGCCAGCCATGAGGCGGACCCCGAAGCCGCGCGCGCCGAAATGGACAAAGAGCGCGAGGATTATCGCGCCATCGCCGAGCGGCGCGTCCGCCTCGGCCTGCTGCTCTCGGACGTCGGCCAGAAGAACGGCGTCGAGGTGAGCCAGCAGGAGATGAACGCGCTGATCATGCAGGCGGCGCAGCAGTACAAGCCCGAGGAGCGGCAGAAGTTCGTCGAACACGTCCGCGGCAACGCCATGGCCGCCGCCCAGCTGCGGGCGCCGCTGTTCGAGGACAAGGTCGTCGACTTCCTCTTCGAGAAGGCCGAGATCAGCGACCGCACCGCCACCCGCGAGGAGCTGGAGGCCGCTATCGAGGCCGAGGAAGGCCATGTCCACGGCCCCGGCTGCGGCCACGACCATGATCACGATCACAGCGCGAAGCCGAAGCCGAAGAAGGCCGCGTCGAAGAAAGCGAAGGCCTCCCCCGAGGACGCTCCGGCCAAGCCGGCGAAGAAGGCTGCCGCCAGAAAGAAGCCCGCCGCCGCCGAATGATGCGGCCGTCTCGCGCCCGGCGAGAAGGCGGAGCGGGCGGCGCTGGCGCATTGAAGGATAAGCGGCAGGTGGTAAACGCCGGGGATGGCTGATCCTCAACCGCAAGGCGTGAACCGCCTCGAGCCGCGTCAGGGATCGGCCGCGGCAACTCGCGCGCCGCTTCGTATCGCCGTGCTGCTGCCCTGCTTCAACGAGGAAGCGGCGATCGGCCGGACCGTCGCCGATTTCCGCGCGGCGCTGCCGGACGCCGAAATCTACGTCTACGACAATAACAGCGCGGACCGCACCCGCGAGGTCGCCACGGCGGCCGGCGCGATCCTCCGCTCCGAACGCATGCAGGGCAAGGGCCACGTCGTCCGCCGGATGTTCGCCGATGTCGAGGCCGACGTCTATGTCATGGCCGACGGCGATGCGACCTACGATGCTGCCGCGGCGCCGGCGATGGTGGCCAGGCTTGTCGGCGAGCGGCTCGACATGATCGTCGGCGCCCGCCAGTCGGAGCTCGACGAGGCCTATCGCCGCGGCCACCGCCTCGGCAACCGCCTGTTCACCGGCCTCCTCTCCAGCCTGTTCGGCCGCACCTTCAGCGACGTCTTCTCCGGCTACCGAATCTTCTCGCGCCGCTTCGTCAAATCCTTCCCAGCCTTGTCGCGCGGCTTCGAAACCGAGACCGAGATCAGCGTCCATGCGCTCGAGCTCGCGATGCCGGTGGCCGAGATGGTGACCGCCTACGGCGCGAGGCCCGAGGGATCCCATTCCAAGCTCTCCACCTATGGCGACGGCTGGCGGATCATGAAGACGATCCTGCACCTGTTCCGGATCGAGCGGCCGGTGCTGTTCTACGGCAGCTTCGCCCTGTTCCTGGCGGCGCTCGCCATCGTGCTGTCGATCCCGCTCGCCGTCACCTATTTCGAAACCGGCCTCGTCCCCCGCTTCCCGACCGCGATCCTCGCCACCGGGCTCATGATCCTGGCCGCGTTGAGCTTCATGTGCGGGCTCATCCTCGACACCGTCGTTCGCGGGAGGCGCGAGGTGAGGCGGCTTCATTATCTGGCGCTGCCGGCGGTGGCGTCGGACGGACCGGAACGCTTGGCGCTCTGACGAGTGTAACCAACTTTCCCCTTGTCAACTTCAACGGTTGAGAATATCCTCCGCTATTAGATCAGACCGGACCACCGGATGCATCGCCACCTTTCGAAAGCGAGATCATGCATCCGGACACTGTCACGGCGCTTCTGCCCGTTCTTAACTGCTCGTCCCGCCGTAAGCGGTCCTCCTCGAATCGAATCACGCTTGCCGCCCTCCTGCTGGCATCGACGGCGATCCTCTTTGCCGAACCGTCATTCGCCGCTGTCACTGCGGACGAGCTGACCTCCGATTCTTCTGAAGCGGCAGCGACCGCCGATGCGGCCGCAGGCGCCGCCGGGGCCGATGCCCCGGCGGCGGTCGAGGATGTTCCGCCGGACACGATCATCATCACCGCCACCCGGCGCGAAGCGAACGCCCAGGACGTTCCCATCGCCATCTCGGTCCTGAGCGGAGCGACCATCGCCGAAAGCGGCACCCAGTCGATCAGCCAGCTCATGCAGCTGCAGCCCTCGATCGCCTATTACGGAACCAACCCGCGCAACGCCGCCATCAACATCCGCGGTCTCGGCGCACCGCTGGGCCTGACCAACGACGGGCTG
>DASZEO010000081.1:0-4905 GCA_035940755.1 Allosphingosinicella sp.
CAGGGGGCTGTCGCCGATGCGGCCGACTCGCGCTCCGGTCAGTCCGCCCGTCGAAGTGCCGGCGGCGAGGTTTCCGCCCTGGTCCATCGCCACCGCGCCGACGGTGTCGCATTCCGCCAGGGCCGATTTCTCTTTCTCGGCCAGTAACGCCTCGTCGCTCGCCTGCTCCATCCCCTGCTGCTGCGCGAACAGCAGCGCGCCTTCGCCCACCAGGATGATCTCCTTTTCCGGGAGCAGCCTGCGGGCGACCGCGATCGGATTTTTGACTTGTCGGATCGCTCCGACGGCTCCCACGGCGCGATCGCGCCCGTCCATCAGACCTGCGCACATCTCGACCTCGCCGGCCGCGTTGGGGGCTGAACCGCAGCCCGCGTTGAAGACGGGCAGATCCTCGAGCGTGCGGATCGCCGCCTCCACCGCATCGAGCGCCGTCCCGCCCCGCCTGAGAATCTCCGCGCCGGCCTCGACGGCGCTCAGGACGCCCTCGCGGTTAGCCTTCTCCTCGCCGGGCTCCACCTGCTTGGCGCCGCCGTGGACGATCAGGGCCCATCGGCCCCGGCTTTGTTCCGCCATGCTATTCGGCCGCGACCAGCGGAGCACGCGACGCGGTGCGGACGATCGCCGGCTTGAATTCGTTGACCTGCTCCCAGGCCGCCTTGACGTCGGTCGGGGTGACGACGATCAGGTCGCCCGGCCGCCCCATCGCCAGTGCCGCCGCGGTCGAGGCCTTTTCCCCCGCGATCAGGTGCAGATGCTCTTCGGAGCGGCCGGCCTGGAGCGCGCCGGTCTTGAGCAGGCCCATGACTTCGCCGCGCGGCCGCCCGCGCGTGTACGGGTCCTCGCGGAAGATGAGCTCGTCGAAGATGCTGGCGGCGATCCGCCCCATTTCGACGATGTCCTCGTCGCGCCGGTCGCCGGCGATCGAGACCGAACCGATGGTGCGCTTGTAGCGGTGCGAAAGGCCGCGGACGAGCTTGCCCACGGCTTCGAGACCGGCGGCATTGTGGGCATAGTCGATGATGACCCGGAAGCCGTGCGCGTCGTGGATGTTGAGCCGGCCCGGGTTCTGCTCGAAGGTCGAACGGAAGTTCGTCATCGCAGAGCGGATCGTCAGGATCGGTACCGTGTGGGCCAGCGCCGCGGCGATGGCCGCCAGCGCGTTGGCGATGTTGAACTCGGCCATCCCGTGCAGGGTTGCGGGAATGTCGCCGGCCTTCATGATGAACTCGCGCCGGCCGTCGTCATACAGGACGATCGTTCCGCCCTCAGGTCCCGGTTCGCGCACCACCGCCATGCCGCCTTCGTCGACATGCTCGCGCAGCAGCGGCGAAAGCTCTGGTCCGCCGCACAGCGAGAACCAGATGATCCGCCCGCCGGCGCGCCGCGCCATCCGAACGGTCAGCGGATCGTCGGCGTTCAGGATGCTGTAGCCGCCGCGGCGGACGGACTCGATCACCACCTGCTTGACGCTGGCGAGGTCCTCGACCGTCTCGATGCCCTTGAGGCCGAGATGGTCGGCGGTGACGTTGGTGGCGATGCCGATATCGGCTTCGGAAAAAGCAAGCCCCTCGCGCAGCAGTCCGCCGCGCGCCGTCTCAAGCACGGCCACCTCGACGCTGGGATCGCGGAGCACCATCCGCGCGCTCTTAGGGCCAGTCGCGTCACCCTCGTGGACCAGAATGTCGTTGATGTAGACGCCTGTCGTCGACGTGAGGCCGACGGTGCAGCCGGTGTAGCGAAGGATGTGCTTGGTCATCCGGCCGACGGTGGATTTGCCGTTGGTGCCGGTGATGGCGATGATCGGGACCCGGCTCTGCTTGCCGCGCGGGAACAGCATTTCGACGATCGGCCGGGCGACGTCGCGCGGCGCGCCTTCGGACGGCTCGATGTGCATCCTGAGGCCCGGCGCGGCATTGACCTCGATGACTCCGCCGCCGGTTTCGCGGACCGATCTGCGGATATCGGGGCAGACGAAATCGACGCCGGCGACGTCCAGCCCGACGATCATCGCCGCCCGCCGCGCGATCTCTGCAGTGTCGGGGTGGATCTCATTCGTTCGGTCGACTGCCGTGCCGCCGGTGGAAAGGTTGGCGGTCGCGCGCAGCTGGACGACCTGCTCGGCTTCGGGAATGCTGTCCGGCGTCAGCCCTTCGCGGGCGAGGAATTCCCCGACCAGCGCGTCGATCCTGATCCGGGTCATGACGTTTTCGTGCCCTTCGCCGCGGCGCGGGTCCTTGTTCACTTCCTCGACTAGCTGCCGAATGGTGCTGACGCCGTCGCCAATCACCTGGGCTGGGATCCGCTCGGCGACCGCGATCATCTTGCCGCCGACGACGAGGATGCGATGGTCGTTGCCGGCGAAGAACTGCTCGACGATCACGTCGCGGCCCTTTGCCTGGGCCTGCGCCTCCCCGAAGCCGAAGCGCAGCTGCTCCTCGCCGGTTACGCCGATCGTGACGCCGCGGCCGTGATTGCCGTCGAGCGGCTTGACCACCAGCGGATAGCCGAGCCGCCGGGCCGAACGGACCGCTTCCTCGACGGTGCGGACAACCACTCCGCGGGGAACCGGGATGCCGCTCTCGTCGAGCAGGCGCTTGGTCATGTCCTTGTTGCTGGCGAGGTCGGCGGCGACAAGGGCGGTGCGGCCGGTGATGCTGGCGCGGATGCGCTGCTGGAACTTGCCGTGGCCGAGCTGGATCAGGCTCTTCTCGTCCAGCCGCATGACCGGGATTCCGCGCCGCTTCGCCTCGTCGACCAAGGCCTTGGTGGTGGGGCCGAGCGCCGTGCGGCGGACGAGGCGCTTCAGCGCATCGAGCCGGCGGTCGAGGTCGAACTCTCCGTCGAAATCGTAGACCCGGTCGAGGCCCTGGATGCCCTGCAGCTCGCCCGGCAGCAGCGAATCGACGAGCTCGAGCGCCGCGCGCCCGGCGGCGAGGCCGACCTTCTCCTCATTATAGGCGAACATGACGTTGTAGACGCCGGGCTTGCCCTTGACCGACCGCGTTTTCCCCCGAGTGGCGCGCGAGCCGGCGAGCGTCTGCAGCTCCAGCGCGACATGTTCCGCGACATGCCCGAGCCACGTGCCCTCGCGAAGCCTTCTTTCGAAGCCGCCGCGAACGCGCAGCGAGCAGCCGTGGCGGCCGACGCCGGGCAGGATCTCGAGCAGCGCCTCGGTAAAGCCGGCAATCTTGTCGGTGGGCCAGTCCTCCAGCCGGCCGAGGTCGAGCTGGATCCGGATCATCGGCGTGTGGCTGTAATAATGCGGGCCGCGATAGACGCCCGTCTCGAGCACGCGCGGCGGCTGCGTCAGGAGGCGCGTCGCTGCGTCGGATCCGCTGCCGAAGAAAACCGACTGGTCCCCCACAATTCTCTCCTGAACCTGATTGAAACCCCGCCGCGGCCGCGGCGCGAACGCACAACTTTCGGAGCCGATTCAACGGGTCCGGACAGTTGGGGTTCCGGAACATTCTGCCTGATTCAGATTAGGCGCCGGTGGCGGAGAGGCGGGATTCGGACGCGGACCCACGGCGGGCATAAACCCATAGCGGTTTTCAAGGCCGCCGGAGTCAGTGAAACCCATAGCGCCCGCGGCTTGACGCTGCGATAATTAAAACGGAGACACAAACTGCCGCCGATAAAATCCAGAAATAGTGATCGTCGGCAAAGAGGACCTTATTATCCTGTGAACATTAGATGAAGGATAATTGCCAAACTAATTTCGAAAGCGAACAATATTGCTTCCTTGAACGGAGGATGTCTGTATAGATCGTCTTACCGGATCGAGAAACGGGTCTCAGCTCCGCCAAGGAGCATACCCATGTCCATCCTTATCGTCGGAGCCGCAGGCTTCGCCACCATTCAGCTCGCCGTGGACGCGGCCGTGGCCGGCGACACGATCGTCGTCGATGCCGGGACCTATGTCGAACAGGTGACCGTCGATCATAAGGACGGCCTGACCATCCGGGCCGATGCCGGAGCAGAGGTGACGATCCAGGCGCCTGCCGATCTGGTCGAAACCGCCCGTTCGAGCAGCGACCGCGAGATTCACTCCCTCGTCACCGTGAAGGGCAGCCTCGACGTCGCCCTCGAGGATATCAACATCGACGGTCACGGGGCCGGGAACACGGTCGACGAAGGCGGCGGTGCCGGAATCGCTAATTTTTACGGCGTCTATTATCGCAATTCGTCCGGCGCCCTCGAGGATGTCGACATTGTCGCCGTGCGCGACCCCTATCCCGGCGGTTCGACGCCGGGCGGACAGCCGAATGTCGACGGCGTTCAGCGCGGGGTGGGCCTCGTCGTCGACAATGACAGCCTGCTGCCGTTCGCGATGCACGGCGGCTCGATCAGCGATTTCCAGAAGCAGGGCGCGACGTTCGTGCGTGCCGACCTCGACGTGAGCGGAGTGACGGTGACCGGCGGCGGAGCCCAGCCGGTGATCGCCCAGAACGGCTTTTCCATCAACCGGTCGACCGGCAGCGTCATCGGCAACACCGTCACGGACATCGGCTATGCCGGCCCAGCCGCCGCTTATTCGGGCGCCATCCTGGCTTCGAGCAACACCGATCTCCTCATCGCCGACAACATCCTGGGGGGCAGCAATGGCGACAATGCCGCCGCCAAGGTGGTGGGCGTCTGGATCTATCAGAACGGGCCCGTGAACAGCGGCGGCGAGATAAGCGGCAACACGATCTTGAAGGTGGATGTCGGCATTGCCGTGGACGACGCCATCGCGCCGGACGGCCTGTGGATCCACGACAACGACGTGAGCCAGGGCGACCTCGCCGATCCGTACTCGGCCGGCGTGCGCTTCGAGCCGACGCCTACCTTGGACACGGCGTTCACCGTCGAAGGTTCGGCGATGCACGACAAGCTCTCAGGCGCGGCCGGAGCGGACATTCTCAC
>DASZEO010000082.1:0-2024 GCA_035940755.1 Allosphingosinicella sp.
CCGAACGCTATGCGGGCGCCGTTCGGCCCCTCGACGGGGCCGGCGGCGTGAAGCGGAATGCGCATCCGCGCGGCAGCGGCATCGAGCGTGGCCAGGTTCTTGCCGGGGTCCCAGAGGCGTCCGGCGGTGAAGGCGTAGTCGGCCGGGGCGGCAGGTGCAAGCGGGAGCGGCGAACGCCCGTTATGGACGGTCACCGGCGCCTCGGTCAGCCGGTAGACGCGGCGCACCTGCTCGCCGAAGGCCGCGGTCGGAGTCACCACCGCGTCGGCGGCGGCCAATCCGGCGCGCACGCAGTCGGTGCGCCAGGCAAATTCCGCCGGCGGATGGCCGGCGTACACTGCGTCCCACCAGGTGGCGACGCAGCTGTGGTGCACCGCGACGACTGGCACTGCGAAGGCGCTTTGCCCCGCCAGTGCCGCCGTGTGGAGCTGGACGAGGTCGGCGCCGATTTCTTCGGCGAGGCGGGCCAGGCGTCGCGCCGCGCGAGTGAGCTCGGCGGGCCCCTGCGCCGTCCAGTCGAGCGGCAGGCCCGTGTCGATCACGCTGGCGGCCGCGGCGCGAGCGGCGAGGGCCTGTGAAGGCGAAGGGGAGGGGCCCATCACGGCGAGGAGCGGCTCAAGGCCCAGCCGCGAGAGGCTGCGGGCGAGGTCGAGGCTGTAGGTCCACACGCCGCCGACGGCGTCGGTGGTGAGCAGAATGCGCAGGCCTTCGCTCACGCCGAGGCTCCGGCCCCGGCCAGCAATTGTGCCTCCGCTGCGGGGGCTGGGTCGGCGAGACCGCGCTCTTCGCGCAGCCACGCGGCCAGAGCGGCGACGCCGTCGCGCCACGGGACGGGGGCGGCCACGTTCACCGCGCTGCGGAGGGCGGAGGTGTCGGCGACGAAATAGCGCTGGTCGCCCTCGCGCCAGTCCTCGAGCGACACTTCGACCTGGCGGCCGGTGATCTCGGCGATCCGGCCGATCAGCTGGCGCAGCGACACGGCATTTTCGGGGCCGCCGCCGAGATTGAAGGCGCGGCCGCGCAGCCGCTCGATGTTCCGCCACACCGCCAGATAGGCTTCGACGGCGTTCGACACGTCGAGGATGTCGCGAACCTGGCAGCCGTCTCCGTAGACGGTGATCGGCCTGCCCTCGAGCGCGCGGATCAGGAAGTGGGCGACCCAGCCCTGGTCCTCGGTGCCCATCTGGCGTCGGCCGTAGATGCAGCTCATGCGGATAACCGCAGCGGGCAGGTCATAGCTGCGCGCATAATCGAGCACATACTGGTCGGCGGCGCCCTTGGAGCAGCCGTAGGGCGTATGGAAGTCGAGCGGGCGGGCTTCGCCGATGCCGCGGTCTCGGACCTGCGGGTCCTGCGGGACGTAGCGGTCGCCGGCGAGACCGATGTCGAGGTCGGCAAGGTCGCCATAGACCTTGTTGGTCGACGCGAAAACCAGCGGCACCGGCTCGCCCCGCAGCCGAAGCGCGTCTAGCAGGTTCAAGGTGCCGCGAAGGTTGATCTCGAAATCCTCGCGTGGGTCGGCGAGACTCGTCGTGACGGCTACCTGGGCAGCCATGTGGAACACCGCCTTGGCTTCGCGCGCGGCGCGCGCCAGCTCGTCCTCGTCGCGCACGTCGGCCACGACGCTGGCGATGCGGCTGCCGTGCCGCTGCTCCAGCCACGCCAGGTTGCGCTCGACGCCGGGGCGCGCCAGCGAATCGTAAACCAGGACGTCGTGGCCCGCTTCGGCCAGCGCGTCGGCGATGTTCGAGCCGATGAAGCCGGCGCCGCCAGTGATGAGCACGGGGCGGGTGTCCTTCGAGGGCGTCATGCCACCAAGCCCCGGGCTTCGAGCTCGGCGCGCGCCTGGTCGACGCGGTCGTCCGCCGTCTGTGCCGCCACCCATTCAGCGAGCTCCGCAAGCCCTTCCTGGAAATCCTTGCGCGCGGCGAAGCCGAGGGTGGCCGACGCTTTGCCGCCGTCGCAAAAGCAATGGCGGATGTCGCCGATGCGCGATTTACCGACGATTTCCGGTTCGATGTCGT
>DASZEO010000083.1:0-8797 GCA_035940755.1 Allosphingosinicella sp.
CCCTCCCCACCTTCGGCTCGGTCCCGCTGAACAGCCGGCCCAGATTGGCGCGGTGCTTCCACAGGACCAGCAGAGCGAGGCCGGCGAACAGGATGGCGAGATCGATCCGGCCGAAGAAGAAGGCGGCGATGGGCGCGGCCACTGCGCCGGCCATTCCGGCGACCGAGGAATAGCGAGTGACCAGCAGCGCGAGGACCCACACCGCACCGACGGCGAGCGCCGCCTCCCAAGCCAAGGCCGCCACGACGCCGATCAAAGTGGCCACGCCCTTACCGCCCTTGAAGCGCAGCCACACGGGATAGAGGTGCCCGAGAAAGGCGGCGAGGCCGGCGAGCGGCGGGAGCTGCGGCATGTCCGGCCACAGCGCCGCGACGATCAGCACCGCCGCAGCACCTTTGGCGCCATCGAGCAGCAAAGTGGCGGCGGCGAGGCCCTTGCGCCCGGTGCGAAGCACGTTGGTCGCGCCGATATTGCCCGAGCCGATGTCGCGAACGTCGCCGAGGCCGGCCAGCCGCGTGAGCAGCAGCCCGAACGGGATGGAGCCGAGCAGGTAGCCGATCAGGATCGCCGCGACGGGCTCGAACAAAGTGTCGAAAGTGATCACGCCACCCCCTCAAAAGCAGTGGGTAGGCAAAGGCGCTCCCGGGCGCAACGGGGTTTGCGGGGCGGCCCGCCCTACAGCGAAAGACCGTTCGGGCTGAGCCTGTCGAAGCCCTTCCCTTCTCTTCCTGGAGCGAAGTGGACGAGACAAGAAAAGAAAGAGGGCCTTCGACGAGCTCAGGCCGAACGGAGTGGATGTTCGTCCGATAGGGGTTTTCTGGATTGCTTCGTCGCTTCGCTCCTCGCAATGACGAAGCCAAGCCAGCCATGGACCGCCCCCGCCCCCTGCTCATCTTCGATTCCGGCGTCGGCGGGCTGTCCGTGCTGCGCGAGATCCGCAAGCTGCTGCCGAACGCACCTCTGGTCTATGCCGCGGACCGCGCCGGCTATCCCTACGGCACCAAGCGGCCGGCGGAGATCGAGGCGCGGGTGCCGGCTCTGCTCGGGCGGCTGGCGGAGCGCTACGATCCGCAGCTCATCGTCATCGCCTGCAACACCGCCTCGACGATCGCGCTCGACGCGGTACGAAGCGCGCTCGACCTGCCGGTGGTCGGCACCGTGCCGGCGATCAAACCGGCCGCCGCGGTCTCGAAGAGCCGGGTGATCGGCGTGCTCGGCACCGAAGCGACGGTGGCGCAGCCTTATGTCGACCGGCTGGCGGCGGAGTTCGCCGCCGACTGCACCCTCATCCGCCACGGATCGGCCGAGCTGGTCGATTTGGCCGAGGCCAAGCTTCGCGGCGAAGCGGGCGATCCCGCTGCCTACCGGCGGATCCTGGGCGCCATGCTCGGCGCCCCCCGCGGCGAGGCGATGGACACGGTGGTGCTCGCCTGCACCCATTTCCCGCTGGTCGAGGAGGATTTGGCCGCCGCCGCGCCGCGCCCGCTCAGGTTCGTCGACGGCAATGCGGGCATCGCCCGGCGCACCGCCTGGCTGACAAGAGAGGTGGAGTGGCCGGCGCAGATCGGCTCCGGTGTCGCCGCCTTCACCGGTCCCGCCGAACTTGCCGAGGCTTACGGGCCCGCTCTCCATGCCTTCGGGCTGCATCGACTGGAGCGACTGTAGCGACCGATGCCGATGGCGCGCCATTTGCACTGGCCACGGCGGGGCGAAATCCGCTAATAGGCGTTCGAGCAACGGGGACGAGAGCTTTGGACTACCAGCGCATCTTTGCCGACGCGATCGAGCGGCTGCATGCGGAAGGGCGCTATCGCGTCTTCATCGACATCCTGCGCAACAAGGGCGCCTTCCCCAATGCGCGCTGCTTTGCCGGCCATAACGGGCCAAAGCCGATCACCGTCTGGTGCTCAAACGACTACCTGACCATGGGCCAGAACCCCAAGGTGGTCGCGGCGATGGAAGAGGCGCTTCACGACGTCGGCGCCGGCTCGGGCGGCACTCGCAACATCAGCGGCAACACCCATTATCATATCGACCTGGAGGCCGAGCTCGCCGAGCTTCACGGCAAGGAAGCGGCGCTCCTCTTCACCTCCGGCTACATCTCCAACGAGGCGACGCTCTCGACCATCGCCAAATTGCTGCCCGGCTGCATCGTCTTTTCCGACGCGCTCAACCACGCCTCGATGATCGCGGGGATCCGCAATTCGGGCTGCGAAAAGCAGGTGTTCCGGCACAACGACCTCGAGCATCTCGAGGAGTTGCTGGCGGCGGCCCATCCGGACGCGCCCAAGCTGATCGCGTTCGAGAGCGTCTATTCGATGGACGGCGACATCGCGCCGATCGCCGCGATCTGCGACCTGGCGGACAAGTATCACGCGCTCACCTACCTCGACGAGGTCCATGCGGTCGGCATGTACGGCCCGCGGGGCGGTGGCATTTCGGAGCGCGAGGGGCTCGCCCGCCGGCTGACGATCATCGAGGGGACGCTCGGCAAGGCGTTCGGCGTGATGGGCGGCTATATCGCGGCCGAGAAGAACATCATCGACGTCATCCGCAGCTATGCGCCCGGCTTCATCTTCACGACCTCGCTGTCGCCGGTGCTCGTCGCGGGAGCGCTGGCGAGCGTTCGGCACCTCAAGGAATCCACCGCCGAGCGCGAGGCGCAGCAGGCCAATGCCGCCAAGCTCAAGCGCCTGTTCGCCGAGGCGCACCTTCCCGTCATGCCCTCGGTCACCCATATCGTGCCGCTGCTGGTCGGCGATCCGGTGAAGGCGAAACGGATCAGCGACATCCTGCTCGCCGAGTACGGAATGTACGTTCAGCCGATCAACTACCCGACGGTGCCGCGCGGCACCGAGCGGCTGCGCTTTACGCCCGGCCCGGCGCATGACGAGGCCATGATGGCCGAGCTCACCACGGCGCTGGTCGAGATCTGGGACCGGCTGGAGATGAAGCTGGCGGCTTGATCGCGCCGGCCGCTCCCGCTTTACCCGCTCAATCATTCAAGAAATCGGCCGAACCGGCCGCTAGTGGCGAGATCCAACGGAGGTCGCCATGGCGCATTGGGCCGGTCGGACATTTGTCATTGCGGTGCTGCTTGCCTGCCCGGTGCAGGCGCTCGCGGAAGCGCGGCCGCGGCTTCCTGTCGCGCTGGCGCAGGAGATGGCCGAGCTGATCGGCCGGGGCGACCAAAGCGCCTATGAGAGTTTCGCGGCAAGCCGCTATGCCCCCTCGGTGCTGGCGGATTCCTTCGCCGCCTTCCAGGCCAGCCTGTTGGCGCGGATCTATACCGACACCGGCGGCTTCGACCGCCTCCGCCCGGTCGGCGCGGCGCCCGGGTGGGTGCTTGCCGAGGGCCGCGCCAGGATCACCGGGCTGCGTTACTGCCTGACCGTCACCTACCAGGACGCCGACGGGCGCAGCCTCGTCACCGGCGTGACGGCCCGCGACCTCCATTCCGCGGGGCCCCGCCTCGCCGATCCGCGTCCCGCCGAGCTGACCGGCGAGCTCGACCGCGTCGCCCGCGCCTTCGAGCGCCGCAATCTCTTTTCCGGCGTGATTCTCCTCGCCAAGGACGGCCGGGTCGTGTTCCGCCGGGCCTATGGCGCGGCGAGCCTGCGGCTCGGCGTCCCGATGCGCCTCGACACCCGCCTCAACACGGCCTCGATCGCCAAGATGTTCACCGGGGTTGCGATCGCCCAGCTGGTCGAGTCAGGCCGGCTTTCCTACGACGACACGCTCGGCGACCGGTGGCCGGACTTCCCGAACCCGCGCATCCGTTCGCTGACGATCCGCCAGCTGCTGAGCCATACGTCCGGCCTGGGGCCGAACGATTATTACGACGATCCGCGCTATCCGTCCGTCCGCGACAGCCTCGCCAACGTCGCCGACTATCTGCGGCTGGCGATGGACACGCCGGTCGAAAATAGCCCCGGCACCTACAATTACTCCAATTCGGGGTTCATCGTCCTGGGAGCGCTCGTCGAGCGGCTGAGCGGCGAGGACTTTTACGACTATGTCGGCGACCACATCTTCCGCCCCGCGGGAATGAGGGACAGCTTCTATGCACCCGGAGACGTGCGCCGGTTGCGGACCGCCGCCTCGCTGACGAACTTTCGCGAGCAGCCGGACCATTCCCACCTCTTCGTCCTTGGTCCGCCGGTCGAGAGCCCCGCAATGGGCGGAAGCACCGGCGGCCCGCAAGGCGGCGCCTGGGTGACGGCGGACGACCTGTTCCGCTTCTCGCAGGCCTTGCGGGACGGCCGGCTGGTGAGCCCGCAGACGCTGGCGAGGATGGCGACCGCCGAAGGTCCGCCCGGCGCGGGGCCGGCCGGCCTGCTCGGCGAGGCGCGCGCGGCGCTCGGGATGGAGGTGATCAGGAACAACGGCCACGTCTTCTACGGCCATACCGGCGGCGACTTCGGCATCGCCTCCTTCATCTACTGGTACCCGCAGACGGGATATACCACCGTTGTACTGTCCAACCGCGACCCGCGAGCGGTGCGAGTGCTCACCAACCTCAGCCGGGCGCTGATCACCAGGCGTTCACTCGACGGAGCGGCGGCGCCCTCCGGCCACTGCCTGCCGCCGGCTTAGCGGATCAGGCGCCCCGCCGCGACCGCCGCAGGGCCGCCGGGGTGACGCCGAGCAGCGAGCGCAGCTGGCGGGTCATATGGGCCTGGTCCGAAAAGCCGGCGCGAAGCGCGGCCTCGGCCAGCGTTTCGCCCTTCTCGATGAGGCGGCGGGCATAAGCGACGCGCAGCTGGCGTCGCAGGTCGCGCGGCGAAAGGCCGGTCTCGCGCCGAAGCCTTCGGGCGAACCGCCAGCGGCTGATCCCCTCCCCTTGCGAGCTCGCCGTGCCTCCAGCCGGAAAGCCCGGTTTCGCGGCAGCCTTCGGCACATCGAGCGGCGGCTCGACCTGGGCATAGCACTCGAACAGCCGGCCGAGCAGTGCGCGCGTGGCCTCGCGGTCGCGGGAGGCGGCGGCATGCGAAAGCCTTTGCGCCAGCGTTGGGTCCCGGACGACTGGCCTCGGGAAGCGGAGGGGGTTGGGCGTACCGAACATGGCGGTCAGGAAAGCCGAATCCGGAAGGATACCGTCCTGCAAGCAGGTGCGCGACATCGAAGTCCCCCGATGCGGTTCGTTCGGCTCGAGCAGGACGATGTCGCCGCTGTCGACCTTCCACGCCGATCCCCGGCAGACGATCAGCGCCGGCCCTCTGAAAATGCCGATGCTGTAGGTGTCGTGGGTGTGGAACGGGCAGACATAGTTGGTCTGCACCCCGACGCAGATCTCGCCTATCCCCTCCATCCGGTAGAGATCGCCGCGGTCCGCCATCTCGCAATCATAGCCGGAGCGAAAGCAGCGGCAAACCGCCAGCCGGAAAGCATTTTCCTACAGCTGGCCGCTTCAGGCATAGACTGGGAATGGACGAATCGACTTTCCTCGAGTTCGAACCTGTGCCGCTGCGCTCGCGCCCGGACGGATGGCCGCCCGAGCGCCAGCGCGCCTTCATAGGCTTCATCGCTCAGGGGGCCTGAGGCCCGGCCGCGCGGCCGAGCGCGTCGGCATGGGCCGGCAGAGCGCCTATGCCTTGCGGGCCCGGGCGGGCGCGCAAAGCTTCGCGGCAGCGTGGGACTCGGCGGCGTGCGCGGCCGCGCGCCGGCGCATCGCGGCTCGCCGGGACCAGGGCCTCTATGCACGCGCCGTCGAGGGCGTTGCGGTCCCGATCCCCTACCGGCGCGCCGTCGTCGCCGTCGAACGCCGCTACGACGATGCCGCCCTCGTTCGACGGCTCGGGATCGCCGATCCCTTCAGCGAAAAGCGATGAAAAGGGAGGCGGACTATTTTTGCCTTTGGACCCTGAAACTTTGTCGTCTTTCAGATCGCCCGGGCGGCGGTCCAAGGGCGGCGCCCGGCGGCTGCGGGCGCAATTGCTGGTGGCGAATCCGGGCGGCGTCCCCTAGACCGTGTGGCACAATCCGAATCCGGAGATTCATGCGTATGGGCGAGCGGATCGTCATTGCTTCCGATCATGCCGCGGTCGAGATGAAGGCGATGCTGTGCGCCTGGCTAAGCGAGGCCGGCCACGCGGTGACGGACCTCGGGCCGGGCGGCGTCGATTCGGTGGACTATCCCGATTACGGCTACAAGATCGCCGAGGCCGTCGCGGCCGGCGAGGCCGATTACGGCGTGGCGCTGTGCGGGTCGGGCGTGGGCATCTCGATCTCGGTCAACCGCCATCCCGACTGCCGCTGCGCCTTGGTCTCGGAGCCGCTGTCGGCGCGCCTCGCCCGCGAGCATAACGATGCCAACGTCATCGCCATGGGCGCCCGGCTGATCGGGCCGGAAATGGCGCGCGCCTGCGTCGAGACCTTCCTCGCCACGCCGTTCGGCGGCGGCCGCCACCAGCGCCGGGTCGACAAGCTTTCCAACCCCCTCTTCGCCAAGGAACCCGCATGAGCAGCCGACCCGCCTTCGATTTCGCCGACGTGAAATCGCAAGGCTTCTTTACCGACCGGCTGCGCACGAGCGACTCGGCGGTGGCCGATGCCATCGCCGCCGAGCTCGACCGCGAGCAGAACCAGATCGAGCTGATCGCATCGGAGAACATCGTCTCGCGCGCGGTGCTCGAGGCGCAGGGCTCGGTGCTCACCAACAAATATGCCGAGGGCTATCCGGGGCGGCGCTACTATCAGGGCTGCGCGCCCTCCGACTCGGTCGAGAATTTGGCGATCGAGCGGGCGAAGCAGCTGTTCGGCTGCGCCTACGCCAACGTCCAGCCGCACAGCGGCGCCCAGGCGAACGGCGCGGTGATGCTGGCGCTGGCGAAGCCGGGCGACACCATCATGGGCCTGTCGCTCGACGCGGGCGGCCACCTCACCCACGGCGCCAAGCCGGCCATGTCGGGCAAATGGTTCAACGCGGTCCAGTACGGGGTGCGGCCGGACGACCACCTGATCGATTTCGACGAGGTCGAGCGGCTCGCCAAGGAGCACAGGCCGCGGCTGATCATCACCGGCGGCTCGGCCTATCCGCGCCACATCGATTTCGCCCGCTTCCGCGCCATCGCCGACGAGGTGGGCGCGCTGTTCCTGGTCGACATGGCGCATTTCGCCGGACTGGTGGCGGCGGGCGAGCACCCCTCCCCCTTCGGCCACGCCCATGTCGTCACCACCACCACCCACAAGACCTTGCGCGGCCCGCGCGGGGGGATGGTGCTGACGGACGAAGAGGCGATCGCCAAGAAGATCAACTCGGCCGTCTTCCCCGGCCTTCAGGGCGGCCCGCTCATGCACGTCATCGCCGCCAAGGCGGTGGCGTTCGGCGAGGCGCTGCAGCCGGAGTTCAAGAGCTATGCCCGCGCCGTCATCGCCAACGCCAAGGCGCTCGCCGGGCGGCTTCAGGAGCGCGGCGCCGACCTCGTCGCCGGCGGCACCGACACCCACCTCGCGCTGGTCGACGTGAGGCCGCTGGGCATCACCGGCAAGGACGCGGACGAGGCGCTGGAGCGCTCCGCCATCACCTGCAACAAGAACGGCATCCCGTTCGATCCGCTGCCGCCGGTCAAGACAAGCGGCATCCGGGTCGGCTCGCCGGCCGGCACGACCCGGGGCTTCGGAGTCGCCGAGTTCCGCGACATCGCCGACATGATCGCGGACGTGCTCGATGGCCTGAGGGCGAACGGCCATGACGGCAATGCCGAGGTCGAAGCGGCCGTCCGCGAGCGCGTGCGCGCCCTGTGCGCACGCTTCCCGATCTACCAGGGCCTGTAATTGCGCTGTCCCTTCTGCGGCCATGACAGCAGCCAGGTGAAGGACAGCCGTCCGACCGAGGACGGCTCCGCGATCCGCCGCCGCCGCCAGTGCGAGGATTGCGCGGCGCGGTTCACCACCTTCGAGCGGGCGCAGCTTCGCGAGCTGATCGTGGTGAAGTCCGAGAGCCGCCGCGAGCCCTTCGACCGCGCCAAGCTCGAACGCTCGATCGCCATCGCCTGCCGCAAGCGCCCCGTGCCCGCCGAGCGCATCGAGCGCCTTGCCTCCTCGATCCAGCGCCAGCTCGAGACCAGCGGCGACAGCGAGACCCCGTCGACGCGGATCGGCGAGATGGTAATGGAGGGCCTGAAGGCGCTCGACCCGGTGGCGTACATCCGGTTCGCGAGCGTCTACAAGGACTTCCGCGAGGCTAGGGACTTCGAGGCGTTCGCAGGGACGGTCGGGGAGAGTTGAGGGCGGCTAGCTCCCTCTCCCGCTCGCGGGAGAGGGTTGGGGTGAGGGCCTGCTTCTCCTATGGCGCGGCGGAAACCCGGAAGCCCGCGCCGCAATGAACCAGCAAGAAGACCCTCACCCTGCCCTCTCCCGCGAGCGGGAGAGGGTGAAGCCCGCCATCGTTCTCGTCCGCCCGCAGCTGGGGGAGAATATCGGCAAGGCCGCGCGGGCGATGCTGAATTTCGGGCTCGCGGACCTGCGGCTGGTGGCGCCGCGGGACGGGTGGCCCAACCCGTCGGCCGGACCCGCGGCGTCAGGGGCCGGTGTGGTTCTGGAGCAGGCAAAGGTGTTCGAGAGCGTTGCGGACGCCGTCGCCGACTGCCCGTTCGTCTACGCCACGACGGTGCGCAAGCGCGGGCTGGTGGTGCCGGTGGTTTCGCCGGAGGAGGCGGCGCGGGAGATTTGGGCGAATGCCGGCCGCTCGGCGGTCCTGTTCGGGGCGGAGCGCTCGGGGCTGGAAACCGATGAAGTGGCGATTGCGGGCAAGATCATCACCGTGCCCGTGAACCCGCAGTTCCGATCGCTGAAC
>DASZEO010000084.1:0-2382 GCA_035940755.1 Allosphingosinicella sp.
GTTGCCGGTGATCGCGTTGGCCAAATCGTTGCCCCTGCCTTCGACCGCGCCGGCGCCGAGGATCAGGTTCTCGACATGGTCCGGCAGCTCGAAGCTGACGAGGCTGCGGACCGTGTCCACGCCTTCGCCGCGCAGCTCGAATATGCGGTCGCCGGCGTGATCCACCTCATATTCGTCATGCCCGATGCCGCCATAGAGGCGGTCGGTGCCGGTGCCGCCCTTCAGGACGTCGTTACCGTCGCCGCCCATCAGCAAGTCGTCCCCGCCGCCGCCAACCAGGACGTCGTTCCCCGCCAAACCGTTGATCCGCTCCGACTCCCCCGTGCCGACGATGCGGTTGGAGGCCGCGGTCCCATCAAGCACGCGAAGAAGATCGAAGCCGATATTCTCGGCGGTGAAGTCGGTGGCGAGCACGTTGTCGAACGTTGCAACGGTCTGGAAGCCGTACCTGAAATCGTCGCCATCGACGTCCACCTGGAGCAGCGCCGAGGGCCCCGATTGCACCAGCCTGGCATAGCCGGAGGCGAACGGATTGTTCGTGCCGTTCCAGCCGATCAGGCTCTTCGACAGGAACGCGGCCCAATCCACCTTCTCTCCGAGCGGACCGACCTGGAAATCGCGCACTGTGACGCCACCTCCCGCATGACCGCCATGCGTTCCGATGAAGGCGAGGGTGTCGAAGCCGGCGCCCAACGTCACCAGGACGCCAGCGCCGCCGTCGCCGTTCACCTCCACCCGGTCGTCGCCGAGGCCGGTATCCACGAGGACGGATTTCGAATTCGCGGCCACGATTCGGACCACGTCGTCGCCGACGCCGCCGAGGACGTTCTGCTTCTCCCCGGCATACATGGAATAAATGGCGATCATGTCGTTGCCGGCGCCGCCGTCCAGCCGGTTCGACCCGCCGGGGTCGTGCAGGTAATCGTCGCCGTCACCCCCGGTGATGATGTCGTCGCCGACACCGCCGGACAGGCTATCCTTGCCGGCGCCGCCCTCGATGAGGTCATTACCCTGGTCGCCGGAGATGGAGTCGTCACCGTCGCCGCCCCTTAGCTCGTCGTCGCCAACTCCCCCGATCAGGAAATCGTTGCCGCCTTCGCCGAGCAGGAGGTCATGACCGACCTCGCCATACAAAGCGTCCGAGCCGTCGCCGCCCTCGAGCGTGTCGGAGCCGCCGCCGCCCTGGATGTAGTCGTTGCCGCCGGCGCCGTCGATGCTGTCCTTCCCAAGCGTTCCGACGAATTCCTCGTGGCCCGAATTGCCTACGATCTCGAGGCCCGCCACATTGCTTCCCGCCGGATCGTAGCCGCCGAAATTGGCGGCCGCGAAGGCGGATTTGGCCGTGTTCTGCAGCGTAAGGAACGTCTGGTAGCCATAGGCGCTGCCGCTGCCGTCAAGGTCGACCTGGAACAAAGTTGACGAGCCCGACGCCTCGAGCCGGGCATAGCCGGCGCCGAACGGATTGACGGTCTGGTCCCAGCCGACCAGGCTGGTTCCCCAGAAATAGGACGGATCGAAGACGTCGCCGCTGTTGCCGGTGCTGAAGTCGGTGATGAGAACGACGGACGTCAGATAGTTGGTCTGGCCCTGCTCGTCGCGCAGACTGTTGCCGAAGCTGAGGATATCGCGCTGTGTGCCCAGGGTGATGGTGATCTGGTCGGCGGCGAAGTTGAGGTCGATGCGGTCGGAGCCGGCGCCGCCGAGGATCGTCACTTCACCAGGATAGGGCGCGCCGACGATGATCGTGTCATTGTCGTTGCCACCGTCGACGAGGAGGGAATCTTCGATCTGGTATTGATACATGAGGTAAATGAAGTCGGCGCCGTCGCCGCCGTAGAAGGCGCCGCCGCCCGTGCCGTCCTTGATGATGTCGTTGCCGGTTCCGCCCTTCAGCGTGTCGTTGCCGTGGCCGCCCTGGAGCCAGTCATTGCCCTCGCCGCCGTCTATAAGGTCGGCGTCGCCCGACCCCTGAATCTGGTCGTCGCCGCCGAGCCCGTATATCTCGTCGGCAAACTCGGTGCCGTTAAGAATGTCGGCATCCGCCGTGCCGTCGATCTTCGCCATTGCTTGAGAATCCCCGCCGCTTGGCCGGCGCTATGCACCTAAACCACTGCAACATCAAGAATTTCTTCGAAACGGCGCGTCAGCTCAGCGCAGAATCCGCTCGAGCAGCTCCACGCCGCGGGCGAGCGCGACCCGCTCGTCGGCGCTGAGGCGGTCGAGCCGTCGCAGCAGCGCGCGGAGGCGGCGCTCGCGGCCGGCCTCCATCACTCGGCGCCCTTCGCCGGTAGCGCTGATCCGGACGCTTCGCCGGTCCTCCGCGGCGGCCTCACGGACGACAAGGCCCTGCTTCAACAGCGCGTCGACGATCCGGCTCATCGT
>DASZEO010000085.1:0-4768 GCA_035940755.1 Allosphingosinicella sp.
CGTTTGCGCTCATTGAGCGGCGCCATGGCGTACGAGACTATCGAGTTCAAGCTCGACTCCGGCATTGCGCGGCTGACCCTGAACCGGCCGGACCGGCTCAACAGCTTCACCGTGCAGATGCACGAGGAAGTGGCGGACGCGCTGGCGCGGCTGGAGGGCGCGCGGGTGCTGGTGCTGACCGGCGCCGGGCGCGGCTTTTGCGCCGGGCAGGACCTCAACGACCGGGCGGTGGCGCCGGGCGAGGCGGTGGACCTCGGCGAGTCGGTCGAGCAAAGGTACAATCCGCTGGTGCGGCGGATCACGTCGCTGCCGATGCCGGTGATCGCACGGGTGAACGGCGTGGCGGCCGGCGCGGGCGCGAACATCGCGCTGGCCTGCGACATCGTCATTGCCGCCAGATCGGCGAAGTTCATCCAGTCGTTCGCGGCGATCGGGCTGATTCCCGACAGCGGCGGCACCTGGGTGCTGCCGCGACTGGTGGGGCAGGCGCGGGCGCTTGGGCTGGCGCTGACCGGCGACGCGCTTCCCGCCGAGCAGGCGGCCGAATGGGGGCTGATCTGGAAGGCGGTGGAGGACGAGCGGCTCGACGAGGAAGTGGACGCGCTCGCCGCGCGCTTCGCGGCGGGCCCGACGCTGGGGCTGGCGCGGATCAAGAAGATGATCCGTGAAAGCTGGGGTCACGACCTCAACGAGGAGCTGGGCCTTCAGCGCGACGCGATGCGCGAGCTCGGCTTCTCCGACGATTATCGCGAGGGGGTCGCCGCCTTCATCGCGAAGAGGAAGCCGAATTTCACTGGGAAGTAAGCCGATGAAGACTCTGAAGCTGCTCAATTATGCCGCCGACCGCTGGGTTGCTGGCGACGGCTCGCTGGCGCCGGTGCACAGCGCGGTCACCGGAGAAGTGGTCGCAGAGACGGGCAGCAAAGGCCTGGATTTCAAGGCAATGCTCGACCATTCGCGGCGCGTCGGCGGGCCGGCGCTGAGGCGAATGACGTTCCACGAGCGGGCGTGGATGCTGAAGGACCTCGCCAACGCGGTGATGGCGCGCAAGGAAGAGCTTTACGAGCTGTCCTACGAGACCGGCGCGACGCGCACGGACGGGTGGATCGACATCGAGGGCGGCGCCGGGACGCTGTTCTCCTTCTCGTCCAAGGGCCGGCGGGAGCTTCCCAACCAGCGGGTCTTGATCGATGGGCAGATGGAGATGCTGTCGAAGGGCGGCACCTTCGTCGGCCAGCACGTCTTCACGCCGCTGCAGGGCGTGGCGGTGCACATCAACGCCTTCAACTTCCCGGTCTGGGGAATGCTCGAGAAGCTGGGGCCGACCCTGCTTGCCGGTGTTCCGGCGATCGTGAAGCCGGCTTCGGCGACCGCCTATTTGGCCGAGGCGGCGTTCCGGATCATGATAGAGGCGGGGGTGCTTCCCGAGGGCGCGCTCCAGTTCATCGCCGGATCCACGGGCGACCTGCTGGACCATCTGACGCTCCAGGACGTGGTCAGCTTCACCGGCTCCGCGCAGACGGCGATGAAGCTTCAGTCGCACCCGGTGATCGCGCGCGAGAGCGTGCGCTTCATCGCCGAGCGGGACAGCCTCAACGCTTCGGTGCTAGGGCCGGATGCGGGGCCGGGCACGCCGGAATTCGACCTGTTCGTCAAGGAAGTGGCCCGCGAGATGACGGTCAAGGCGGGGCAGAAATGCACCGCCATCCGCCGCGCGATGGCGCCGGCGGCGCATATCGACGCGGTGCAGGAGGCGCTGAGCGCGCGGCTGGCGAAGGTGAAGATCGGCAATCCGCGCGAGGAGGGCGTGACGATGGGCGCGCTCGCCAGCCGCGAGCAGCTCCAGTCGGTGCGCGACGCGGTGGCCGAGCTCGCCAAATCCGCCCGGATCGTGGCCGGCGATCCCGACGCTTCGCCGGTTGCGGGAAACGGGGCGTTCCTAGCGCCGATCCTGCTTCGCTCGGACGACCCATGGGGATCGCCGGCGATCCACGACGTCGAGCCGTTCGGTCCGGTGTCGACGATCATGCCCTACAAGGACCTCGACGACGCCATCGCGCTGGCCAATCGCGGCATGGGCAGCCTCGCTTTGTCGCTGTTCACCTACGATCCGCGGGTCGCGGAGGAGTTCGTGCTCGGCTCGGGCGCCTATCACGGCCGAATGCTGATCCTCGACCGCACCAGCGCCAAGGAGAGCACCGGCCACGGCTCCCCCCTCCCCGTCCTCGTCCATGGCGGCCCGGGCCGCGCCGGCGGCGGCGAGGAAATGGGCGGGGTCCGCGGCGTCACCCATTACATGCAACGTACGGCTTTGCAGGGCTCGCCGGCCGTGCTCGCCTCCGTCGTCAAGCAGTGGCTGCCGGGCGCGGCGAAGAGCGAGGGCGACGTCCACCCGTTCCGCAAGCGGATCGGCGAGCTCGACGTCGGCTATACGCTGAAGACTGAAAGCCGAACCGTAACCCTCGAGGACATCGAGCATTTCGCTGCCTTCACCGGCGACAATTTCTACGCCCACATGGACGAGGAAGCCGCCAAAGCGAACCCGATCTTCGAGGGGCGGGTGGCGCACGGCTACCTGATCCTGTCCTTCGCTGCGGGCCTGTTCGTCGATCCGGCGCCTGGGCCGGTGCTCGCCAATTACGGCCTCGAGAATCTGCGCTTCCTGACTCCGCTCTATCCCGGCGACAGCATGCGCGTGGAGCTGACCGTGAAATCGAAATCGGTGCGCAATGACGAGATGGGCGAAGTGCGCTGGGCGGTGTACGTCTTCAACCAGAAGGACGAGGTGGTGGCGTCCTACGACCTGCTCACCATGAACACGCCGTAAAGGGGAGAATAGCCATGTCGGCAGCGGACCAGCGGCCGATCGGATCGGGCTTCGGCCACCGCACCACCGCGAGCGAGGTGCTCGACGGCGTCGACCTTTCCGGGCGCAACTACATCGTCACCGGGGGCTATTCGGGGATCGGCATCGAGACGGTGCGGGCGCTCGTCGCGGCCGACGGGCAGGTCACGGTGCCGGCCCGCTCGGCCGAACGGGCGCGGCAGGCGCTGGCGGACCTGCCTCAGGTGGAGGTGGCCCAGATGGATCTCGCCGATATCGCCAGCGTCCGCGCCTTTGCCGCCGCCTATGTCGAGAGCGGCCGGCGGCTGCACGGCCTTATCAACAATGCCGGCGTGATGGCCTCGCCGCTGGTGCGGGTGGGCCCGGGCTGGGAGTCGCAATTCGCCATCTGCCACCTCGGCCATTTCGAGCTGACGCGCGTGCTTGAGCCGGCGCTCAAGGCGGCGGGCGGGGCCCGGGTGATAGCGCTGAGCTCGACCGCCCACGCGATGAGCGACGTCCACTGGGACGATCCCCACTTCCTCAGCCACGATTACGACAAATGGCAGGCCTACGGCCAGGCGAAGACGGCCGACGCCCTGTTCGCGCTCGGGCTGGACCGGCGCTGGGCGGACGACGGGGTGCGCGCCTTCTCGGTTCATCCGGGCGGCATCTTCACCCCGCTCCAGCGCCACCTCGCTGACGAGGAGATGGTGGCGCTCGGCTGGAAGAATCCGGACGGGAGCCTGCCCGAGCGGGTGGCGGCGCTGTTCAAGACTCCCGAGCAGGGGGCGTCGACGACGCTGTGGGCGCTGACCAGCGCGCGGCTCGACGGGATGGGCGGCCTCTATTGCGAGGATTGCGACGTCGCCCGGCTCGCCGACGAGAAGAGCCAGCGCTGGCACCATGTCCGCCCATGGGCGTGCAGCGAGGAAGGCGCCGACCGGCTGTGGGCGATGAGCGAGGCGATGATCGCCCAGGCGTGAGGCGCGGCGGGAGGAGGCGCTCGCGAGCCGGCCGTCCGGAACGGCCGCCCCTCCCCGTCCGTTCTTCCGGCACTTCCCTGTAAATTTCGAGGAGAGCCGCCGTGAAAATCGCCGAGTGCATGACCACCGACGTGCAGGTCGCCAAGCCCGACCAGCCGATCCGTGAAGCCGCGCAGTTCATGCTGCGCGCCGACGCCGGCTCGCTTCCCGTCTGCGACGGCGACCGGCTGGTCGGCATGATCACCGACCGCGACATCGCCGTTCGGGCGGTCGCCGAAGGGCGCGGCCCGGACACGCCGGTGCAGGACGCGATGACCGACCATGTCGACTGGTGCTATGACGACGACGCCGTCGAGGACGTGGCCGTGCGGATGAGCGACCTCCAGGTTCGCCGCTTCCCGGTGATCAGCCGCGAGGACAACAAGCTGGTCGGGATGGTGTCGCTGGGCGACCTCAGCCGCTCCGACGAAGCCGACGCCGCAAGCGTCGCGCTCGACGGGATCACCGACCCGGGCGGCCAGCACAACCAGAGCCAGGAAGGCTGAGCCCTAAAGCTCGCCCTTGACCTGTGCGTGGGCGAGCAGGGCGAACAGCCCGGTGCCGCCAAGCACGTTGCCGATGAAGGCGGGGATCAGGAAGCCGCCAAAGACCCACCCGATCCCCGCCTCCCCTGACCAGAGCAAAAGGAAGGCCTCGGCGGCGCCGGCGACGACGTGGGTGAAGCCTCCGGCGGCGATCGCGTAGGTCAGAACGAGCACGATCCAGAAGCTGCTATCGTCGGCCGCCGAGCGGATCCAGGCGACGGAGGCGATCAGAAACCCGGCCGGGACGCCCTGAAGCAGTATCTGGCCCGGCGTTTCCTCGAGCAGCTTTCCGGAGACCTCTAGCATCGCGTGAAGCAGCTGGGGCGATTCCAACTTCGCGTAGACGCAAAGCGCCGCGATGGCGGCGGTGCCGA
>DASZEO010000086.1:0-5145 GCA_035940755.1 Allosphingosinicella sp.
CTTCAGCAGCCGAGCGCCGACGGCGCGCTCATGGGCGTGCGGCGAGCTCTTGAGATCGTAAGCGAGGAACTTCTCCATCGCCCGGTCGGTGTCGCCCATCCGGGCGAGCGCGAGGACCTGCTGGTGGCGGATGGCGCTCGAGGAATCGCCGGCGGCGATCGCCGAGACGGTGATGTCGTAGGCGGCGATCAGGTCGCCGCGCGCCAGGGCGGCCTTGGCGAGGTAGCTGGCTTGGCTCATCCGGGCGATTTATGCGCCGTGCGGCGCAGCGAGACAATGCGACCGCGCGCGCCGGCCGGGCCTAATCGGCCTCCTGGGCGGGGAAGGTCTTCACCCTGCGCGTGCCGCACCACAATTCGAGCGGCTGCGGGCCGCGGTGCCGCTCGGCCACAAGGGTAGCCTCGGCATCGTCGGCGGCGTGGATTTCCTCGAAGCCGATGAAGCGGCCGTTGGGGCCGCTCAGCAGATAGAGCCTGTAATAGGCCAATGTCCCCCCCGTGCCCGGCGACCGCGCGGGCGGCGCCACCGTGGCACGAAATCCGGCAGAACGTCTTAAACGAGATCAAACGATTGGCTGCGGAACGACGAAACTCGGTCCGAAATGCTCGAAAGCGACGGGTAAGGGAGCCGCGCCCCCCCGCTGCGGCAGGCCGATTGGCGCTCGCGCCGAGCCGCGCTGCGCTGCAGCGATTCAGGTTTGGTATAACATCACCTGGTGATATGGCGGCGCCGATTCCCGGATAAGGAATGCCAATTGCTTCGACTCATGCTGCTGGGCGGCGCGGCGCTGCTGCTGCCCGCGCCGGCCCCCGCACAGGCCCCGCCGACCCCTCCCGCCCCGCCCGACGAGACCCGCGACACGACGCAGGATTCGCAGCCGGCGGGGGCGGCTCCGGCAGCCGCCGCCGCCGATGCCGACGCGCCTCCGGCGAGCGACTTCCATGCGCCCGAAGAGCAGCAGATCGTCGTCACCGGCTTCCTGAGAAGCCGCGGCGACGTGCTGTCGGGCGTTTCGGTGGTCAGCGGCGAGGAGCTGACCCGCGAGCTTCGCCCGACCATCGGCGAAACGCTGGCGCGCCAGCCGGGCGTGTCCGCCACTTCGTTCGGGCCGAATGCGTCGCGGCCGGTGCTTCGCGGCTTCCAGGGCGAGCGGGTGCGGGTCCTCACGGACGGCATCGGCAGCCTCGACGTATCGAACACCAGCGCCGACCATGCCGTCGCCATCAACCCGCTGACGGCCGACCGGATCGAGGTGCTGCGGGGGCCGTCAGCCCTGTTGTTCGGATCCTCGGCCATTGGCGGGGTCGTCAACGTCATCGACGCACGCATTCCCCGGCGCGTTCCGGACGAAGCCGTCCATGCGGAAGGAATCCTGACCTACGGCTCGGCGGCCGACGAGCGCTCGGCGAACGCGACGCTCGACGTGCCGCTCGGAAGCGGGTTCGTCGGTCACCTCGACGGCAATTACAGCAAGAGCGGCGACCTGCGGATCGGCGGCTTCGTCCTGACGCCGCGCCTACGGGAGGAAGCGGCGGCGAGTTCCGATCCTGAAATACGCGCGCTGGCGCAGCTGCGCGGCCGCCTTCCCAACACCGCCTCAGAAACCTCCGACCTGGCGGCGGGGCTTGCCTGGATCAGCGGGGGAAACAATGTCGGCGTCTCGGTGAACCGCTACGACAGCCTCTACGGCGTGCCGATCCGCTACTCGCTCGATCCGGACGCGGAAGCCGAAGCGCCGCGCATCGACATCAAGCAGACGCGGATCGACGCCCGGGCGGAGATCGACACCGGCAGCGGCTTCGTCCACTCGATCCGCTTCCGCGGCGGCCATTCCGACTATCGCCATTTCGAGCTCGAAGAGTCCGGCGATATCGGCACGACCTTCCTCAGCGACGGCTGGGAGGGCCGGCTCGAGGCGGTCCAGTCGACCCGCCACGGCTGGGGCGGCGGGTTCGGCGCGCAATATTTCCGCCGCGACTTCAACGTCATCGGCGAGGAGAAATTCCTGCCGCCGAATTCGACCGAGCAGCTCGGGCTGTTCGTGCTGCAGACGCTCGACCGCGGCGCGTTGAAGGCGGAGGCCGGCGCGCGCTACGAGCGCAGCTCGCTCGGCGCCGAAGCGGACGCGGATCTCGGCAACCCCGAGCTGCACCGAAGCTTCGATGCCTTCACCGGCTCGGCCGGCGTCAGCTACGCGGTCGCGCACGGCGTGAGGATCGGCCTCAGCGCGGCGCGTTCCGAGCGCTCGCCTTCGGCCGAGGAGCTGTTCGCCAACGGCCCCCATGCCGGGACGCAATCCTTCGAGGTCGGCGATCCCGACCTCAGCAACGAGAAGAGCTGGGGCCTCGAAACGACGCTGAGGGTCAGCAACGACGCCTACAGCTTCGATGTGGCGTTTTTCCACAGTTGGTTCGCCGGGTATATCTTCGAACAGCCGACAAGCCAGGTAGAGGACGGGCTGCCGGTGTTCCAATATCGGCAGGACGATGCGCGCTATTACGGGGTGGAGGTGGAAGGTTCGGTGCGGCTGGCGCAGCTCGGCAGCGTCACGCTCAACGCCGACGGCGTCGCCGACCTCGTGCGAGCGACCATTTCCGGCGTCGGACCGGCACCGCGCATCCCGCCGCTGCGCCTCCTGGGCGGCATCGAGGCGCAGTCGGATGCGGTGCAGGGCCGTCTCGAGGCCGAGTGGGTAAGCCACCAGCGGCGCACCGCCGACTTCGAGACTGAGACCGACGGCTACACGATGGTGAACGCCTCGGTCGCCTTCCACCCGTTCGGCGGCGCCAACCGAAGCAGCATCATCCTTTCGGCCAACAACGTCTTCGACGTCGACGCGCGCCGGCATGCCAGCTTCCTCAAGGATTATGCGCCGCTCGCCGGCCGCGACTTCAGGATCACTGCGCGGGTGAGCTTCTAGAGGCCTGCCCACCGCCGCCTTCCGATTCGATCCGGCGCGCCTCTGCCACGGCCCGTCTCGCCGGCTTTCGATTAAGCTGACAGCAACGCCGCTCCGGTTATGATGAAATCCTTGGGGCAGAAGGCGTTACGGAGGGGCTGATGGATCAGGTGGCGGCAAAGCGGCGGGCGGTTCGGGTTGCGGGAGTGGCGGCGGTCGCGCTCGCCGGCTGCATCAGCCAGGCCCATTCGGCGCAGGTCGCGACCCGTCACGCGCCGGCTCCGGCGCCGCAGCGCACGGTCGCCACTCCTCGCCTCGCACCGGCGCCGGCCGACGCTCCGGCGCAGCGCATCCTCGAGGCGCGGGTGCGCGAGCTCGGCCGCGGCTTCGCCGGCGACGTCGGCATCGCCGTTCGCGACATCGACACGGGCTGGCAGACCAGCTGGAACGGCGACCGCTTCTACCCGCAGCAGAGCGTCAGCAAGTTCTGGGTCGCGATCACCGCCCTCCAGGCGGCCGACGCCGGCCAGCTTGACCTCAACGCGCCGGTGACGGTTCGCCGCGAGGACATGACCCTGTTCCACCAGCCGATCGCCGCGCAGATCGGCGCCAACGGCTACCGCACGACGATCGGCGAGCTCATGTTCCGGGCGCTGACGCAGAGCGACAACACCGCCAACGATTTCGTCCTTCGCCGCGCCGGCGGCCCGCAGGCGGTGCGCTCGATGCTGACCCGCTTCCACCTCGACGGCATCCGCTTCGGGCCGGGCGAGCGGATCATGCAGAGCCAGATCGCCGGGCTCCAGTGGCAGCCCTCCTTTTCGGCCGGCCGCGCCTTCTACGCCGCGCGCGACGCCGTGCCGATCGACCGGCGCCGGGCCGCCTTCCAGCGCTATGTCGAGGATCCCGTCGACGGCGCGACGGTGAACGGCATCGTCAACGGCCTGGCCCGCCTCAGGCAGGGCGAGCTGCTGTCGCCGCGGTCGACCGAGCGGCTGCTGTCGATCATGTCCCAGACCCGCACCGGGCCGCAGCGGCTGACCGGCGGCCTCGCGCCCGGCTGGCGGATCTCCCACAAGACCGGCACGGGCCAGGTGCTCGGCGCCGTACAAGCGGGCTATAACGACATCGCCATCATCACTTCACCCGAAGGCCGCAGCTATGCGGTGGCGGTGATGATCGGGCGGACCAGCACGCCGCTGCCGACGCGCATGGCGCTGATGCAGAACGTCACCCGCGCCGTCATCGCCTTCGACGGCAACCGGCGCGCGGGCGGGGCGACCTATTCACGCTGACCTGGCTCACGCGTCGTAATCGAGCTCCACCCCGTCGCCCTTCGGCACCGACTGGCAGGTGAGGACGTAGCCTGAGGCGATCTCCTCGTCGGTGAGCCCGTAGCGGGCGGCCATCTCGACCTCACCCGACACGACGCGCGCCCGGCACGTGGCGCAGACTCCCGCCTTGCAGGCGAAAGGCGCCGGCAGCCCGGCGAGCCGGGCACTGTCGAGGATGTTGCCGGCGGCGGCATCGAAGGGGACGCGGCGCTTGCGGCCGTCCAGGGTGACCAGCATCGTCAGGCCCTGGGCGCCGCGCGACATCTCCTCGAGCTGGGCCTGAAGCGCCTCGGGCGGCCGGTCGGCCGTGAAGCGCTCCAGATGGATGCGCTGGCGCTCGACCCCGCGGGCGAGCAAGGCATCCTCGGCGGCGTCCATCATCGGGCCCGGGCCGCAGATGAAGAAGGCGGCGGCCTCCTCCGGCTCGACCAAGGCGCTAAGTATCTCGTCGCACTTCGACCGGTCCAGCATACCGTTGAACAGGTCGATGTCTCCGGCTTCTTCGGCAAGGAAATGATGGACTTGCAGGCGGTCCATGAAACGGTTCTTGAGCCTCGCCAGGACTTCGAGGAAGATCACCGACTGGCTGTCGCGATTTCCGTAGAAGAGGGCGAAGCGGCTTTCCGGCTCGGTCAGCAGCGCCGTCTTCAAGAGCGACATCACCGGCGTGATGCCCGAGCCTCCGGCGAAGGCGACATAATGGTTGGCGCAAGAGGGCTGGAAGTCCCAGGTGAAGCTGCCGTGCGGCGGCATGACGTCAATCGAGTCGCCGGGGCCGAGCCTGTCGTTCGCCCAGTTGGAGAACAGGCCGCCGGCGATGCGCTTGACAGTGACCTTCACCTCCCCGTCCTGCGGCGCGACGCACAGCGAGTAATTGCGCCGGACTTCCTCACCCTCGATCTCGGCTTTGAG
>DASZEO010000087.1:0-4468 GCA_035940755.1 Allosphingosinicella sp.
GCAGGAGCAGCTCGGCGACGAAACGCGGTTCCGGCAGGACCTGCTGTTCCGGCTCAACACGGTCGAGATCGAGCTTCCGCCTTTGCGCGAGCGGCGCGAGGACATCATGCTGCTGGTCGACCATTTCGTCGCCCTCTACGCGAAGAAATACGGCAAGCCGGTGCGCTCGATCCCGCCGCCTGTGGCGACGGCGCTCGAGCAATATGACTGGCCCGGCAACGTGCGCGCGCTTCGCCACGCCGCCGAGCGGGCGGTAATCCTCGCGGACGGCGACGCCTTCACAGTCGAGGATTTTTCCCTCTCCCGTACCGCGGCCCCCGCCCGACCGAGCGCGCCCGCGCCGGCCGAGGCGGCGCGCGACGACCTCAACCTCGAACGCGCCGAGAAGCACATGGTCGAGCAGGCGCTGAAGAAGCACAGCTACAACATCTCGCTCGCCGCCGCCGAGCTCGGCCTGACTCGAGCCTCGCTCTACCGCCGCATGGAAAAGCATGGGCTGTGAGCGCGCTCGAATGGCCGGGCCCTTTTTAGCCCCTCCCCTCGATGGGGAGGGGTTGGGGTGGGGTGAACGTATCCGCCGGCTTAATGCAGGTGGATACTCCACCCCCACCCAACCCTCCCCCATCAAGGGGGAGGGCTTATCCGCCCGATCCTCGGCTGATGCGCTTTAGAAGCCGATTCATCCTCGGCCTCGCCTGGCGGCTCGGGCTGCTGCTGCTGGCCGCGTTCGGATTCATCGAGTCGCTCTATGTCGAGGGCCTCGGCGCGGCGCGGGTGGTGGCAGCTTTGCTCGTCTTCGCCGCCGCGGCCTTGCTGTGGCGGCACGTGCAGCGGACCAACATGGAGCTCACGCGGTTTATCGACGCGGTCCGCTTCGCCGACTTCAGCCAGGGCTTCGGCCACCGCTTCGACGGCAGCGGCTTTGCCGAGCTGGGCGAGGTGCTCAACGACGCCATCAGGCGGATGCGCGACGAGCGCCACAAGCTGGTCGACGCCAACCGCTTCTACGAGGCGGTGCTCGACGACGCGCCGACGGCGCTGCTGACCGTCGACGGCGACGGCAAGGTGGAGCTCGCCAACAAGGCGGCGCGGCGCCTGCTGATGCGGCACCGGGGCGTGCGCATCGAGGATTTTCGCGAATATGGCGACGCCTTCTCCAAGGCGCTCGAAGGCGGCGCGGTCAACCGGCCGCGGCTCGTGCCGCTGCTGCTCGACGGCGTGCCGCAGACGATGCTGGTCAGCGCGGCCGTCGTTCACCGGCTCGGAGCGCTGGTGCGCGTGGTGGCGGTGCAGCCGATCCAGGGGGAGCTGAACGCGATCGAGATCGCCGCGCAAAGCGACCTTATCCGGGTGCTCACCCATGAGATCATGAACTCGATGACTCCGGTCACCTCGCTCGCCCACAGCGCCGTCGACCTGATGCGAGCAGTCGACGCGAAGGGGGATCCGGCGGTGGCCGACGCTCGCGCGGCAGTCGAGACGCTGTCGCGCCGAGCCGACGGCGTGATGCATTTCGTCGAAAGCTACCGCCAGATCAGCCGTGCCCCGCAGGTGCGCCCGCGGGCGATCGACGTCCTCGCCTGGGGCGAGGAGCTCGAGGCGCTGTTCCGCGCCAGCGACCGTGCCGAGGGGGTGGAGCTTATTGTCGCGGTGCACGAGGACCTGACGACGATGGAGGCCGATCCGGACCTGATGAGCCAGGTGCTGATCAACCTGCTGCGCAACGCGGCGGAGGCTGCCAAGGCCACGGCCGAGGCGCCGCAGGTCTGGCTGCGCTTTTGGCGCACGCGCACCGGCCGGACCCAGATCGAAGTCGAGGACAATGGCGCCGGCGTGCCCGAGGGGCTGCGCCAGGACATCTTCCTTCCCTTCTTCACCACCAAGGCCAAGGGCACGGGCGTCGGCCTCAGCCTGGCGCGGCAGGTGGTCCTTGCCCACCGCGGGTCGATCAACGTGGCCGAGGGCAAGCTCGGCGGCGCGCTGTTCCGGATCGTGATCTAGGCGGCGATTCGCCGCGCCACCGCCTGCGCCTGGACGGCGATGTCGGCCACGGCGATGCTCTCCCAGAAGGCGCCGCGAGTGATCGGCCCGATCGCGAACAGGCGGTCGGAAGGCGCGCCGCCTGCGGACACGGCGCGGCTGTGGGGATCGACCTCGATGCCGAGGCGGCACGGGTCGGGGCGGATGGATCCGGCCTGCAGGAGATGGTCGAGCAGCGGCTCGCCGGCTCGGCGGATGTCGAGTTCGGGGCCGGAGCAATTGACGATGCGCGCCACTCGGATGCGCTCCGGCTCGCCGCCACCTCGAGGGCGCCAGGTGACGGCGGCGGCCTCGGCGTCGCGGACGGCGCCGAGCACCCGGCCCGCGGCGACGCTCAGCCGGCCCCCCTGCTGCATGCCGGCGATCCGGTCTGCCACGTCCGGGGCAATGCGGTGGCGGTGGACATCCCACCAGGGGCGAAGGTGGCGAAGGAATCGGCGGCGCTCGATCATCGGCGCGGCGCTCCACAGCCGCTGAACCGCCTGGCGCACCTCGTGGACCGCCTCCCGCCAGCCGATCTCGGCGCTTCGCCGGCGCACGGCCCGGAGCAGACCGACGCAGCCGCCGGGAAACTCGGCCATCGGCTCCGCCACCGGCTCGCGACGAAGATGGCCGCGGGGCATCTGACCGCGCCGCGACAGGGCGAGGATCCGGCCGCGAAAGCCGGTCGCGTCGAGCGTCAGCGCCGCATCGACGGCGGTGAGCCCGGTGCCGATGAGCAGGACCTGATCCTCGTCACCAAGGGCGTCGCGCAAGCGCCCGAACCAGGGATCGTCGACATAAGCTCTGCCGAGCGCCCGTGGAGGCACGCCTGCGAGCGGCGCCGGGCGCAGATTGCCGAGCGCGAGGACAACGGCGTCGGCGGCGACGGCGCGGCCGTCCCCCAGATTCACTTCCGCCGCGCCGTCGAGCGCGGCGCCCACGGCCTCCCCTTCCACCACGTCCAGCCGGCCGCGCGCCGCCTCCATCAGCCCTCGCAGATATTCGCCAAACACCATGCGCGGGGCATAATCCTCGGCGGCGCCGCCGCGGGCGGTGAGCCAGCGGGCGAAATGGTCCGGATCGTCGGGAAAGACGCTCATCCGGCGGGCAGTGACGTTGAGCAGATGCTCGGGGCGGCGGGTGCCGTAAGCGGTGCCGAGGCCCGGCTCGCGCTCCCGCTCGATCAGCGTCACGCGGGCCACGCCTTCGCGAAGCAGGTGGAGCGCCTGCATGGTTCCTGACGCCCCGGCGCCGATCACCGCCACGTGCGCGGCCGTCACGCCGGCACGGCTTCGATCGGATCGACCATGCTGACGGGATCGGCCAGGCTGAGCCCGTCGAGGATCCGGGCGGTCTCGTCGCGAACGAGCAGCATCGCCCGGTGGAGCCGGCATTTGTCCTCGGTGATGCAGTTCTTGCACGGCACGTGCGCAAGCCGGCTGGCGCAGGGCAGAAGCCCGAGCGAGCCGCGGGTCAGCCGGACGATCTCGCCATAGGTGATTTCCGACGGCGGCCGGGCGAGCCAGTAGCCGCCTTCGCGCCCGCGCATCGTATCGACGAGGCCGGCGCGGCGCATCTGGGAGAGGATCACGGTCAGGAACTTGGGCGGCAGGTTCTGCTGCTCGGCGATCTCGGCGAGCTGGACCGGCCCTTCGCCGTAGCGGTCGGCGAGGTGGAGCAGCGCCCTGATTGTGTACCGCGTCCGTTGAGAAAGCATGGCCTAGCCATGGCCCCCGCGCGTGCGAATGGCAACCGTCGCGATTGCGGCTGGCGCGCAACGACGGCGGCGCTATCAACACGTGTTCGGAGCGCACGGAGGGGCGATGGCGGAGGCAAGACGGCCTTTCTGGCGAACGCTCTATTTCCAGGTGCTGGTCGCCATCGCGCTCGGCGTTCTGGTCGGCTGGGCGTGGCCGGAGGCGGGGCGGGCGCTCAAGCCGCTCGGCGACGGCTTCATCAAGCTCGTCAAGATGATCATCACGCCGGTCATCTTCCTGACCGTCGTCACCGGCATCGCCGGAATGGCCGACTTGAAGGCGTTCGGGCGGGTCGGCGCGAAGGCGATGGCCTATTTCCTGACGCTGTCGACGCTGGCGCTGGCGGTGGGGCTGGTGGTGGCGAACGTCGTCCATCCGGGGCGCGGGCTGAACATCGATCCGGCGACGCTCGATACCGGCGCCGTGTCGACCTATGTCAGCCAGGCACACGAGCAGAGCGTTACCGCCTTCCTGCTCAACATCATTCCCGACACCCTGGTCAGCGCCTTCACCGAGGGCGAAATATTGCAGGTGCTGCTGGTGGCGATCCTGTTCGGGATCGCACTGGCGCTGATCGGCGCGCGCGGCGAGCGGCTGCTCGGCGGCCTTCGCGCACTCACCGTCGTCGTGTTCCGGATCGTCCACATCCTGATGTACGCCGCCCCGCTCGGCGCGTTCGGCGCGATGGC
>DASZEO010000088.1:0-3674 GCA_035940755.1 Allosphingosinicella sp.
ATCGGCGGCGGCACCTACGCCACGCTCAATCTCAACGGTTTCGACGATCCGCGGCTCGACCTCCAGGCGGCGGCGGTCTCCTACGAGGGCGAAAGCGCCGAAGCGAAGGCGGAGCGCCGCCGCCGGCGCTGGACGCCGGCGCGGGTGGTGGCCGGCTGACCCGAGAGGATCGGGCTCGCTCCCGTCAGGTTCAGGCTGCAGAAGGGCGCGCTGCCTTATCGGAGGCGGGTACAGACGCCTCCTCAAGGAGCCTCGAGATGCCCTTTCATGCCGGAACCTCGTTCCTTCTCGCGCTGCTCGCCGCGTTCGGCGGGGGCGCTCAACCGGGCCGTTCGTCGCCTGCGGACATCCCCGACGCCGGCGCCTGGACGATCGGGCCGATCATCCGCGGCCGCAACTATTCGCAAGGGGTGCCGCTGCATCCGACGCCGCGGCGCGACGGCAGCTGGCAGATCGAGCTGCCGCGCGCGCCGGGCAGCGTCCATTACGTCACCTTCCCCCATGGCTCGCTGGCCGGCAAGCGCCGGATCGTCATGCGCTACCGCGTCGTGGCCGATCCAGGGGTGAGGATCGCGCCTATCACCTCGCCCGCCAGCCCCTCGATCATCACCCTCTATTTCCAGCGCGGCGGCGACAACTGGACGGCGCGGGGGCCGTTCGAGACCTACCGCTGGTACGCGAGCTTCGCTTCGCAAATGCCGATCAGCGTCGGCGAGCACGAGATGGTGGCCTCGCTCGACGATAATTGGACCGCGGTGATGAGCTCCACCGCCCGCAGCGATCCCGCCGCATTCGAGGAAGCGAAAGCGGAGGCCGACCAGGTCGGCTTCGTGCTCGGCGGCGGCGACGGCCTCGGCCACGGCGTGTTCGCCACCGGCCGCGCCCGCATCGTCGTCACCGACTATCGCGTCGAGTAAAAAAAGGGGCCGGTCCCGTGGGGCCGGCCCTGAAAGTTTTGGAGAGGATGCCTGAAAAGGCAGGACCTGCTTCGCAGGTGCACAATTATTGTGCAAGTGCGAAGAAGCGATGCTACAAGTGCAGAAACTGCATCCATCCGCGGTGGGGGCGCCGCGGTGAAAGGGTGAGATGAAGCGACTGCCGCCCTTGTCCGCGATCGAAGCCTTCGTCCAGGCGGCGCGCCTGGGTTCGGTCAAGGCGGCCGCCGAGGCGCTGTCGCTCTCCTCGCCAGCCGTCAGCCGCCGCCTGCAGGCGCTGGAGCGCCATCTCGGCCACCCCTTGTTCGAGCGGCGCCACCAGGCGGTGCACCTCAACGCCGACGGCGAGCGCCTGCTCGGCGAACTCGCCCCTGCGCTCGACATGATGGCGCTTGCGCTCGAAAGGGCGGCGGGAAGCGGCGAGCTGATGCGGCTTCGCCTCGCGGTGCTGCCGCTGTTCGCGTCCTATCGGCTGATGCCCCGGCTCGCCGCGCTGCGCGAGCTTCGCCCCGATCTCCACATCGACATCGAGACCCAGCCTTATGCGCTCGCCCGGCTCGACGAGGGCCTCGATGCGGCGATCACGCTCGCCCGCGAGGTCGAGCCGCCGCTCTATTCCCGCCGCCTCGGCGCGGACCGAATCGTCGCAATCGGCGCGCGCGGCCTCGGCCTGAACGACCCTGCCCAGCTTGCCGGAGCGACGGTGCTGCTCCACCGCGATTTGCCCGACGCCTTTGATTATTGGCGCGAGGCGGTCGGCCTGCCCGGGCTTGAGCCGGCGGCGGTCGACCATTTCGATTCCGGGCAGCTGATCCTCGGAGCGGCCGCTCAGGGCCTCGGCATCGCCTTCATGTTCGAGATGCACCTCGAAGGCGCCGACGATCCGCGCCTGACGCGGCTGTTCGACGTGTCGGTGGAGAGCCCTTACGCCTATTGGTTCGCCTGCCGCCGCTCGGCACTGAGCCGGCCGCCGGTGCGGATCTTCCACGACTGGCTTATCGCCGAGTTGGAACAGGACCGCTCTTGCTCTGGCAGCGTCCTTACGTACACAAGGCTTGAATGATGATAGCCGCTCTCCTCGCGGTCCTCGCGCTTGGGGCTGAGGTCCAGGCTCCACGACCGCCCGCAACCGCAGAACAGCTGGTCGCTTGCACAGATGAAAGCGGGCGCCGCGACGACAGCGCGATCATTGCCGCATGCACGGCAGTGCTGGAAGCTGGGAACACGGACGAAACGACGCGGCTGAATGCCCTCTCGCACCGCGCTCGCGCTTACGATCGGCTGTTCGACTACCGGCACGCGCTCCCGGACTTTCGCGAGGCGGCACGGATCGCGCCGCGCAACCCGCGTCTGCTGAATGGGCTGTGCTGGTCGCTCGCCGTGCTCGGTGAAAGCCTCGACGAGGCTCTGGCCGCCTGCAACGCGGCGCTTGAGGACTCGCCGGGCAATCCCGCGGTGCTGGACAGCCGGGGACTGGTGGAGCTGAAGCAGGGCAGGTTCCAGGAAGCGTGGAACGACTACAACGCGGCCGTGCAGACGGAGCCGCGCGGGCTTAGCTGGCTCTACGGGAGGGGCATCGCGGCGATCCGCCTCGGCCGCGAAGCGGAAGGCCGGGCCGACCTCGCGGCCGCCGAGGCGGCTTACCCGTCCATCGCCGCGATGTACGAGCGCTACGGCATTAGACCATAAAAGGGGGCGAGGGGACGAGCCGCCACTCCGCTTCCGTCCCGGCGACAGCGCCCACCCCTAATCCACCTTAACCGCCCCCACGATCCGCCGCATCGTCGCTCGCGGGAGGAAGCGGCTGACCTGGGAGGTCACCTTGTTCGGAAGCCCCGGGACGACGACGGCCTTGTTCTTGTCGAGCCCCGCCAGGCCGGCGCGCACGACGGAGTCGGCGGGGCGCTTGATCCGCTCCAGCGCCGGGCTGTGCGAGCCGGCGACGTCGGCGAACTCGCTCTCGGTGGGGCCGGGGCAGAGGCACGAGACGCGGATCGGCGTGCCCCTCAGCTCGTGGTGGAGCGCCTCTGTGAACGACAGGACATAAGCCTTGCTGGCATAATAGACGGCCATGTTCGGGCCCGGCTGGAAGGCCGCGGTGGAGGCGACATTGAGGATGCCGCCCTGGCCTCTTTCCAGCATCGCCGGCAGGACGAGCCGGCAAAGCTCGGTCAGGGTTCGCACGTTGAGGTCGATCATCTCGCGCTGTCGCTCGAGCGGCAGCTTGGCGACCTTCCCCGCGAGGCCGAAGCCGGCATTGTTGATCAACGTGTCGATGGCGAGCCCCTCCGCCTCGACCGCCTCGACGAGGCTCACCGCCGCTTCGCCCTGAGCGAGGTCGAGCGGGAAGACATGAGCCCTGGTCGGCAGCGACGCGGCCAGCTCATCCAGCCGATCTCGCCGGCGGGCGACCAGGACCAGCTCCTCGCCGCGCACCGCGCATTGGCGGGCGAACTCGGCGCCGAGCCCCGACGACGCTCCGGTAATGAGCGTGACGAGGCGCGGCGCCGTCATGGCCTGACCGACGCCTTGACGATCTTGCCGGGGTTGCGCGGGGGTTCGCCCTTGGGAAGGGCGTCGACATGCTCCATCCCTTCAACCACCTCGCCCCAGACGGTGTACTGGCCGTCGAGGAAGCGGCAATCGTCGAAGCAGATGAAGAACTGGCTGTTGGCGCTGTTGGGATCGTTGGTGCGGGCCATGGAGGCGGTGCCGCGAACGTGCGGCGCCTTGCTGAAC
>DASZEO010000089.1:0-4376 GCA_035940755.1 Allosphingosinicella sp.
GATATTGGCCCGGATCAGCCGTTCGTAATGCTCGGCCCCCTGGTTCAGCGCATCGACGGTACGGGCGCCGGCAACGCCGTCATCGGGCAAGCCGTGGGCCGCCTGGAACTCGCGCACCGCCTGGGTCAACTGAGCGTCGAAGCTGCCGTCGGCAGGAAGGCCGAGGCGAGAGCGCAGCATCTGGACCCGGGCTCCACTGGCGCCGGTGCGCAGCACGGGCCCTGCAGGCACGTCGATCTGCGGCAGGCTTCCCCAGCGGCTGCGATAGGCGTCGAGCCCTTCGAGCAGCTGCTGCTGAATCGGATTGCCGGCCCGCTGGCGCGACCCGCCGCCGCCGCCGGCCGCGAAGGGCGACAGCTCGGCATCCACGTAGATCATGCCGATCCGCGACGACTGGGTGCCGCCGGGCGAAGTCGAGGCCGCCGGCGCCGGGCTGGACGCGAGGCAGGCGGCAGCGAGAAGGGTCGCGCAGGAGAAAGCGCGGCGCAGCGCCGCAAGGCGCCCCCCGCTTTGTCCCTTTGCCCTCACGCGCCGATCGCGCGTGCCGTCTCGCTTCATCATCCTACTCCAACTCGCACTGCAGACCATGGCAGCAGTCGCCTTAACGATCACAAAACGTCAGCGCCGTTCGGGTTCCCGAGGGAAACGCAAGCGTTTCCAGTTCGTTCCGGCGCCGTCAGCAATTGCACGCTGCCGCGGCGCCGTCTCATCGGCGCAGATCACGGTGCCGCTTCTCGCACCGCCCGGTGACGGTGGGATGCCGCGAAGGCGGGAAAAGTGTGTCACGCGTTACAGTCGCCGGCGGCGGCGCTTAGGAAAAGGAGCTCACTCGCAATGATGAAGCCAACGCTGCCGATGGCCGTTGCGGCCGCCTTAGCCCTCGCCGGCTGCTGCCGGGCGCCGAGGGTCGACGCACGCGCCGAGGAGGCGGCGATCCGCCACGTGATCGCCGACATGGAGGCGGCGTGGAACCGCGGCGACTTTCGCGGCTACATGGCCGGCTTCAAGAACCCCGACGTCGTCTTCGTCTCGCGCGGCCGCTTCCAGCGGGACTGGCAGGGCACGCTCGACCATTATGTTCGCGACTATGGCGGGGCGCCGGAGCGGCGCGGGCGCCTGCATTTCTGGGACGTTCGCATCGAGATGCTGGCGCCCGACGCCGCGCAGCTGATCAGCCGCTACCGGCTCGACGGCGGCGGCAGCCCGCAGGACGGAATCAACACTCGGCTGATGCGCAAGGTCGGCGGCCGGTGGGTGATCGCGCTCAACCACGTCAGCTCGCGCGAACCGTAATGCCGAAAAAAAAGGCCCCGGCCGAAGCCGGGGCCCGTATTTGTGGGCGTGAGCCGTGGCTCAGCCGCGTTCGCCGCTGCGCTGCTCCACCGGCGGGGCCGGGGGCTGCTGAAGCGAAACTGCCGTCCAGCGCGACGACGAAGCGCAGTCGCTGGTGAGATTCACCGTCTGGCCCTGCTGAAAAGCGGTCGCGTAGGGCCAGCACTCGCTCTCGCCGCCGGCGGCGAGGCAAAGCTGCTGGTTCTGCACCGTCCACTGCGCCGGAACGGTGACACCGTTGCGGCCCTGGATGCTGGCCGTGCCGTCGGGATAGAGCATCAGCGTGTTGACGTCCCCGGTCGGAAAATCGACCTGGATCGTCGAGCCGCGAAGCTCCGAGCCCAGCGGCCAGTTCATCGACTGCGCGCTGGCGCTGCCGGCAGTGAACACCGTGGCGAGAAGCGCGCCAGCGAAGGCAGCGGCCACATGCGTCTTTTTCATCAAACCCTCCTTACATTCCTTCTGCGAGATCCGCCGGTGGGCGAGGCTCATGACAAGCGGCGTGGCTCCCGCTTACGGGCTGACTACCTCGTCCTCGTCGTCGTTGTGGAGAAGGAGCCAGAGCAGCCCGGCCAGAGCGGCCAGACCGATCAGGATCGGCAGGAGGCCGATTCCGCCGCCTTCGTCATAATCGATGGGTGGAGCCGGCTGGGCGGCCGGAGGCGGAGCGGGGGCCTGACCGACGGGCAGCACGCACCCGGCCGCTGGGCCCTGGCAGGCGGCGGCGGCCGGCGACGCGAAACCCACGCCCGCAATCGAAGCGGTGCACATGGAAGCGGCGATCAGCGCTCTCGTGGGACTGAAGGTAGGCCTCGAAAAAAACTTGGATAAGAGCATCTAGATCCCCTTTCTTCTTGCCACTCCGACTCGCGGCATAGCACCAAAATAACAGCTTAGCGAGGCAGGACCCCTCCGGTCGGACCCGAAGCGTGAAGCGAGGACAGGGCGGACGGCCTCGAACGGCGGCCGCAGCTTGCCAGTCTCACGATTTCGGGATGGATGCCCACCAGTTTCGCCTACTCAAGAACACGCTTAGCTTACGGTTAACGCCGTCGATGCGCAACCGTTCCGGTGAGGCAGAGAAAATGCACCGCCGGTTGCGCGCGGGCTAGCGGCTCTGCGGCTCGGTTCCCGCGAGCAGGTCGATCAGCTCCTGCCGCCAGAAGCGCGCCCAGGTGTGGGTGCCGTGGCCGCGCGTGTCGCTGGTGGCGTGGATCAGGACGTATCTGAGGCTCGGCACGCGCCGGGCGGCGTCCTCGGCGATGCCGTAATCGGGCGGGTTGATGAAGTCGTCGGCGGAGTTGACCCACGTCATCGGCGCTCGGATCCGGTCCAGGCGCGGCCACGGGTCGTAGTTCCGCGATGCTTCGAGCTGGTAGATGAGGTCGTTGGCATCGCGCGTGGGCAGGTCCCGCTCTATCCGCTCCACGATATAGGCATCGGCGGCGTCGCGCGTCGAATAGGCCCGCTGCAGATAGAGCGGCGCGAAGCCGGCGACCTGGAGCAGGCTGACCGCGGTGCGCAGGCCCTGGAGCGGCTGGGTCGAATAATTACCGCCCTGCCAGGTCGGGTCGCTGCGGATCCCCTCGACGGCCGCCCGGCGCCACATCCGGTTGTGCCCCGCAATCTGCACCGGAAGGCAGGCGAGCGGCATCAGCGCCTGAGCGAAATCCGGATGCGCCTCGGCCCAGACGAAGCCGTGCATGCACCCCATCGACGTTCCCATCAGCAGCCTGAGGCGCCGAACGCCGAGCTCGGCGAGCATCAGCCGCTGCGCCTCGACCATGTCGTCATAGTCGTAGGCGGGAAAGCGCATCCTGAGGCCGTCGCTGGGCTTGGACGAGCGGCCGTGGCCGATATTGTCCGGCAGGATTACGTAATAGCGTTGGATGTCGAGCGGCTGCCCGGGTCCGAACAGCTCGTCGGCGAATTGCGGCTGGAGGAACTGGCGCCCGCTGCCGCCGGTGCCGTGAAGCACCATGACGGCGTTCACCACCTCCCCGTCGCCGTTGCGGCGCGGGCTGCCGAGGGTCGCGTAGTGCATCCGCAGCTCGGCCAGCCGCTCGCCGCTTCGGAAGCGGAAGTTGCGCAGCAAGACATCGCCTTCGGTGACCCGAGCGGCGTAATCGGTCTGGGCGCCGGCGGCGGCTGGCACCGCGATGGCCATCAGGCAGAGCAGGAGGGCGAGCAGGCGCATCGATTTTTAGCTTCGGTCCAGCACGTCGCGGATCTTCGCGGCGAGGTCGGCAAAGGAGAAGGGCTTGGCGACGAGCTCGATGCCCGGATCGAGCCGCCCGCCATGGACGATCGCGTCGCGGGCATAGCCGGTCGTGAACAGCACTTTGAGCCGAGGGCGCACCAGCCGCGCCTGCTGCGCCAGCTCCGCCCCGCTCATTCCGCCGGGCAGGACGACATCGGTGAAGAGCAGGTCGACCCGAGTGTCGGGATCGCTCAGCAGCGCCAGCGTCGCCGCTCCATCTCCGGTCTCGATGACCCGGTAGCCGAGCTCGCCGAGCAGCTCCACGGTATAGGCGCGCACGTCGTCATCGTCCTCGCACACGAGGATGGTCTCCTCGCCGCCGCCGCGCGGCGCGACCGCCGCCTCCGCCTGCTCCTCGTCGAGAGATTCCGACGTCATCCGGGGCAGGTAGATGCGCACGCTGGTGCCCTGCCCTTCCTGCGATTCGATGCGAAGATGCCCGCCGGACTGGCGCACGAAGCCGTAGACCATCGACAGGCCGAGGCCGGTTCCCTTGCCGACCTCCTTGGTGGTGAAGAAGGGCTCGACCGCCCGCGTCAGAGTCTCGGCGTTCATTCCCGTGCCGGTGTCGGAAACGCAGATGGCGACATATTGGCCGGGCGCGATTTCCTCGCTTTGGCTGCCGTTGCCGGGGCCGAGCCGGGCCATCGACGTTTCGATGACCAGCTTGCCGCCTGCCGGCATGGCGTCGCGCGCGTTGACCGCCAGGTTGAGGATGGCGCTTTCGAGCTGGTGCGGATCGGCTTCGATCCTGCCGAGGCCGCCGGCGAGGCGGGTCTCCACC